>NZ_JBPGXM010000034.1:0-28897 GCF_056755495.1 Leifsonia sp. KNZ12-8B | reverse complement strand
AGATGTGTATAAGAGACAGCCTCCTCCCCCGCCCGTGCCCCGAGCACGGCGAGCGCGGTGTACGGCCCTCCCGGGCTCTCCGCGAAGCGGAGCACCTCCCGGCCGCCGCGCACGACCACCTCGTACTCGCCGGCGGAGAAGGCGTCGTAGGCGTCCACCGGCAGCGCGTCGCCGCACGTCGCCACCTCGTGGAACAGCAGCCCCTCCCCCTCCAGGATCGTCAGGCTCCGGTGGTGCCAGCTCAGGGTCCGGATCACGACGCTGTGCCCCGGGACGTCGAGGTACCGGTACTCGTCGACGGTGCTGACCGCGGCGAGCATCAGCAGCAGGTAGCCGACGGGGAGGGCGGCCAGGAGCAGCGGCACGGTGACCATGTGCACCACGGCGCGCAGCGGCAGCCATCGCAGCCGGTGCGCGAGCACGGCGGCCTGCAGCACGGCGACGAATCCGCATCCCCCCGCCAGCAGCGCGAGGAGGGCGCCGAGCTGGAGGGCATCGAACGGGCCGATCAGCAGCAGGTCCGGGGCGCTCCGGTCCAGAGCGGCGAGCGCGCAGCCGGCGCCGACCAGCAGCCCGAAAAGGGTGATCGGCGCCCAGGTCAGAATCCGTCGCCAGGGCACCCCTCCACGGTCCCGCGCCGGCGCGGCCGCCCGCATCGCCCCTCCGGCGGAGACGCATCGCTCCTCAGGATGAGGCCGGGCGACCGGTCGTCACTGCCGGGCCATGGCGATCCTGAGCCGCTCCTCCGGGTCGATGAGGTGGTCGGCGTCCTCGACGCCGACGTCGAGCTGCACCCAGTGGATCCGGCCGGTGAAGCGGCTGGTCGCCGTCTCGTACTCGGACGCCACCGGGGTCCCCGACTCGTAGCCGATGTCCGTCGTCTCGTCGGCGGAGAACACCATCGCCTGGGTCGCGGCCACCCGGCCGGCCCCGACCTCGTCGCCGTCGTAGTAGAGCGTGACGTCTCCGCCCTTGCCGAGGCCGCCGCCGTCGTAGGCGAACTCGGCCCGGATCTGGTGCCGGCCCTCTGCGAGAGGGGCCGAGCCGGCGATCCGGAACTCGTGGATGCCGAGGACGTTGTAGACGAACGCGGCCCGCCCCTCAGACAGGTAGAGACTCCACCCGCCGAACCGGCCGCCCTGCGCGATGATCACGCCGCTCGCACGCGCATCCGGCACCTCGACCTCGGCGGTCACCGAGAACGACTTGTTCTTGATGCTGATCACGCTGTTCTCGGACAGCCTGCCCATCCCGGCGAAGAGGAGCTGCGAGGTGCCGCGGATGAGCGTCGGCCGCCCGGCCAGCTCGGGGTTCAGCCGTTCCGCGCCGCGATCGTCGATCGGCAGCACGTTGTACTTGGTCGCCTCGATCAGCCACAGCCGCTGCAGCTGGTGCAGCCGCTCCGGCTGCTCGGCCGACAGGTCGCGGGCCTGGCTGTAGTCGACGGCGCCGTCGTAGAGCTCCCAGACGTCGTCGTCGAACGCCGGGACGACGCCGCCCACCATCACCCAGGGCGTGCGGTGCTTCGTCACCGCGCTCCACCCCTTGTGATAGATCCCCCGGTTGCCGAACATCTCGAAGTACTGCAGGTCGTGCCGCTCCGGCTCGTCAGGGTGGTCGAAGGTGTACAGCATGCTCGTGCCCTCCATGGGCGACTGCTGCACGCCGTTCACCATCGTGGGCTCCGGCAGGCCGGCCGCCTCCAGGACGGTGGGTGCGACGTCGATCACATGGGTGAACTGCGACCGCCTCCCGCCCTTCTCCGCGATGCCCGCCGGCCAGTGCACGATGGTGCCGTTGCGGGTGCCGCCCCAGTGGGAGGCCACCTGCTTGGTCCACTGGAAGGGCGCATCCATCGCCCACGCCCAGCCGACCGCGTAGTGGTTGTAGGAGGTCGGGCTCCCGAACTCGTCGATCTTCGAGGTCAGGAACTCGGGGGTCTCGAGCGCGGCCATCCCGTTGAAGTTGGCCATCTCGTTGAAGGCGCCGTTGAGCGTCCCCTCGGCGGAGGCGCCGTTGTCGCCGACGATGTAGTAGATGATCGTGTCGTCGAGGATGCCCAGATCCTCGATGGTGTCGATCACGCGGCCGATGTGGTGGTCGGTGTGCTCCATGAAGCCCGCGTAGACCTCCATCTCGCGTTCGAGCACGGGCTTGAGCGCGTCGGGCATGTCGTCCCAGGCCGGGATCTCGGCGTGGCGCGGCGTGAGCTCCGCATCGGCGGGGATGACGCCCAGCTCCTTCTGCCGGGCGAACGTCTTCTCGCGCTGCACGTCCCAGCCGTCGGCGAACGCGCCGGCGTACTTGTCCGCCCACTCCTTGGGCACATGGTGCGGCGCATGCGTGGCGCCGGGGGCGAAGTAGACGAAGAACGGCTTCTCCGGCATCAGCGCCTTCTGGGTGCGGATCCAGTTGCACGCGTGATCGGCCAGGTCCTCGGTGAGGTGGTACCCCTCCTCCGGGGTCGCGGGAGGCTCGACCGGTGTCGTGCCGTCGTAGAGGGCCGGGTCCCACTGGTTGTTCTCGCCGCCGATGAACCCGTAGAACGTCTCGAACCCGCCGCCCGCGGACGGCCACGCGTCGAACGGCCCCATCGGCGACGACTGCCACACGGGGACCTCGTGGCACTTCCCGAACTGCGCCGTCGAATAGCCGTTGAGCTTCAGCGTCATCGCCAGCGGCGCCTTGGTGTTCGGCCGCAGCGAGCTGTTGCCGGGGGCCGAGGTGGCCGTCTCGGTGATGCTGCCCATCCCGACCGAATGATGGTTGCGCCCGGACAGCAGCGCGGCGCGGGTCGGGGCGCACAGGGCGGTCGTGTGGAACCGGTTGTACCTGAGGCCCCCGGCCGCCAGCCGTTCCGCGTTCGGCGTGCTGCACGGGCCGCCGAACGCGCTGGACGACCCGAAGCCGGCGTCGTCGATCAGGATGATCAGCACATTCGGCGCGCCCTGCGGGGGCAGCAGGGGCTCGATCGGCGGATAGGCGGTCTCCGGGTCCTTGGCGTCGTACGTCGTCAGGCCCGGCCGCGGCCGGTCCGGGATGGGCAGGATGGCGCGGGCATGCCGATCGGGCTCCATGTCGTCCTCGCGATCAGAAGCGGCGGCGCCGGCCGGGCGTCACGGCGGCCGCCACGACGGCGGTCTTCGCGACGGGAGCCGGACCGGGGCTCGCCACGGCCTTCGTCACCACGGCGGCTTTGGCCACGGGATGACCGACCACCCCGACTCGTCCTACTCGTGCTGCTCGTAACATCTCAGGACTTCCCTTCCGGCTGGACCTCTTCGTCGAGTTCTTCCCACTCCGCTTCGGCTTCGAGCGCGTCCACGATGGACTGGCTGTGGATCCGGCCGTCCGCGAGGAGGCGCCCGCCCGCCCTGCGCGCCGCCGCGGCGAACGGGCCGGCCCACACGTTCTCGTAGACGATGACGCCGGCCACGCTCCCCGGCTCCATTGCGGCCGCGAGATCGGCCACATCCTCTTCGGCGAGGAAGTCGGCCAGCTCGGCCGCCAGCTCCTGCAGCGGACCGAGGTCGTCGAGGTCGGACAGCTCGGCCACGTCCACCGACCCGTCGGCGTCCTTCATCAGGACCATCGCATCGACCAGCCGGATGGTGCCGGACTCGACCAGCCGGGCCAGCTCCTCCAGGACCTCGCCCGAGAAGTTCTGCCGTCCCTCCGGGAACTCGATGATGATGAAGTCCACCGGTGCGGCATGCTCCGTCATGTCGTCCGTCACGTCGTCAGTCACGATGTCTCCTTCGCCGCGGTGTCGACAGGCAGCGGCCCTGCCGGTCGGACACTTCGGACGCTAACCCGCGCCGCTCGGCCCGGTCGTCACCCGATCGGGGTGACGACTGCCATCTGGCCGACGTGCATGGGGAGGTGCGACACTGAGCACCCCGAGGAGGGAGGGAGCTCATGGGAACCAGCCCGCACTCGCTGCGGCGGGTGCGCGCGCTCGGCTCCCTCGCCCTCCTGGCGGCCTGGGACGGGGAGACCGCCCGGGCCGGCGAACTCGGCCGGGAGGCGCTCGCCACGGCGGACATGGTCGGCGCCCGCTCGCACCCGGCGACGGTCGGCGCACTCCTGGCGGGTGCGCTCGTCGCCATCACGCGCGGCGACCGCCCGCTCGCGGAGCACGACCTGCGGGAGGCCGACCGCCGGACCGCCGTCGATCACCGCTCCCCGACCGCGTGGATCGCCTACGCGATCGGCTGCGAACTCCACAGCGGCGCCGGAGACGAACCCGCCGGGCCGCAGCCCTCCGGCTCGCCGCCACCCCTCGTCGCCGACGCCCTCGTGTCGCTGCGGGCGCGGCGCCAGCGGTTGAGCGGCAACCCGTCCGCGGCCAGGGCCATGCTCGCCGATCGCTCGTCGCCGTCGAGTCCGGTGCTCTTCGAACGCGGCCTGGCGTGCCTGGCCCTGGGACGTGTCGACGAGGCCACGGAGGCGGAGCGGCTGCACGCGGACCTCCCCGGCCGGGAGTCCCCGCTGCCGAGGACGAGGAGCCTGCTGCTGGCGACCTCCCTCGCCGCCATGCACGGCCGCACCCCGCGGACGGACGCCCTGCTCGTCCAGGCGCTCCGGATCGCCGACGAGCACGGCCTCGTCTCGGTCTTCGTCGATGCGGGTCAGGAGATCACGTCACGCATCCTGGGGCTCGGCCTGCCGTCGCTGCCGCCGATCGCGACGCGGGTGATCCGCGCCGCGTCGGCGGCCGCCCGGGCCGCCGCCGGCGCCGGGCTGGCGGAGCCGCTCACCGACCGGGAGCGCGAACTCCTGGTCCTGCTGCCGACCGGCTTCACCAACACCCAGCTCGCGGAGCGGTACTTCGTCTCCGTCAACACCATCAAGAGCCATATGGCCCACATCTACCGCAAGCTGGAGGTGTCCACCCGCAGCAGCGCCATCGAGCGGGCGACGCTGCTGGGCGTCATCACGCCCTGGTCGGACGGGTGGCCGCCCTCCGCCGGGTGACCCCGCTAGGCCGCCGCCAGCGCCTTGGTCTTGAGCGCTTCGAACTCGGCCGGCGTGATCGCTCCGCTGTCGAGGAGCCGCTTGCCCGACTCGATCTCGCTGGCGGGCGACCCCCGTCCCGCCGCCGAGCGGATGTACTGGTCGGTCTCGGACTGCGCCTGCGCCGATCCCGCAGCCGCACGCTGCGCCATCCGCCCGCCGCGGGCGATCAGGTAGATGAAGGCCGCGAGGAACGGCGCCACCACCAGGAACAGCACCCACAACGCCTTCGCCCAGCCGCCCAGCTCAGGATCGCGGAACACGTCGATGATCACCCGGATGAAGATCGTGATGCAGGCGAAGACGAGGTAGAACCAGAAGGACCAGACGAGGAAATCCCAGAAAGACATGGCAACTCCGTTCGCTTCGCGGAGCGGCCTTCACTTCGCGTGCCTGACGGTACGTCGCGGAGCGTGTCCGCGGGAAGTGCCGGGTTTCGCCGGCGGATCGGGTTACGCTCGCGCCATGGCGCATCTCGATGGAGTGACCTGGCCTCCCGCCCCGATCGTGACGGACCGGCTGGTCCTGCGGGCGGCCGAGGCACGGGACCGCGAACCGATGCTCGACCTCTTCAGCGACCCGCTCGTGAACGCGTACGTCGGCGGGGCCGAGCCGCGCGAGCACCTCGACGAGCTCATGCCCGCGGTTCCGGGGCAGCGGGCCGGCTTCTTCGTGGTGGAGCTCGACGGCGCGATGATCGGCATCGTCACGCTCGACCAACGCGAGGACGACCGGCCGGGTCCTGTCCGAGACGGTGGCGGCGAGGCCGAGCTCGGCTACATGCTGCTGCCGCACGCGTGGGGCGCTGGTCACGCCACCGAGGCCTGCGCCGCGGCGATGGCGTGGTTCCGGGCGGCGCGGCCGACGGAGCCGCTGGTCGTCTCGACGCAGCTCGCCAACGAGGCGTCGCTGCGCCTCCTCGAGAAGCTCGGCTTCCAGGAGGTGGCGCGCGGGGAGAAGCACGGCGCCGCGCAGTGGTTCGGGGTGTGGCCGGCGCGGGTGGAGCATCAGCCTGTCGACAGCCCGAGCGCCGCCTGGAACGCGTCGAAGTGAGTGCGCCAGACGGTGTGCGCGGCGCCGGGGATGCCGACCACCTCGACGTCGCGGCGCCGTAGCTCCGCCACGATGTCCGGCGTCACATAGCCGCTGGGCTCGCTGCGGATGACGAGCGAGCCGGCGGGCGGCCACCAGCGGCCGCCCGGTCCGGCCGCGACGGCGGCAGCGGTGGCCGGATCGAAGCGCTCGGCCGCGCGCGCCTCCACCTCCACGTCGCGTTGGGTGAAGTCCGGACGCAGGCGGAGCGCGGCCGCCGTGCGCCCGGCGCGCTCCTGCTCGTACTCGCGTCGCGTCTGCTCGGCGTCGTGACCGCCCCGCGCTAAGAAGGGGGCGTCGACGAAGACGAACCGCCGCGCCGTGAGCTGCGGCGCCGCTGCGGCGAGCACGAGCCCGCCGAAGGAGTGGCCGATCGCGAGCGCATAGCCGCCGTCGCCGACGTACAGGGCCGCCGTGCGGGCGACCTGGCGCCCGACGGACTCCAGAGTCGCGCGAGGATCCGGCTGGGATCCGCCGTGCCCGGGGAGGTCCACCGCGACGACGCGGTACCCGCGGTCGACGAGCGCCTCCGTGACGCGCCACCAGCTCTCGCCGCTGCCCGCCATGCCGTGCAGGAGGAGGACGTGCTCGGTCCCCGCACCGGACACCGTCGCGTGAAGCACCATCGCGGCATTCAATCACGGGCCACATGCGATGCGATGATGACCCGGTGGAGCTGACGACCTACGGCGCGGACGGCGCCGCCGGGCAGGCGGGACTCGTCCACTCCTTCTACGCCTCGGAATACCCGCCAGGACCGGACTTCGCGGACTGGCGGGACGGCCTCTGGCACCGCCACCGCACGCGGCCCGGATTCCAGCTGGTCGTCGCACGCAGCGATGACCGCGCCGCCGGGCTGGCGTGGGCCTACCTCGGCGACCGCGGTCAGTACTGGTCCGACGCGGTGGCCAGCGCGCTGCCGGACGTCGCAGCCGACTGGATCGGCGGGCACCTCGAGATCGTCGAGCTCATCGTCGCGCCGCGCTTCCGGCGACAGGGGGTCGGGAGGCTGCTCCTGACCACGCTGGTCGACGGATCGGCGGCGGATCGGGCCCTGCTGAGCGTGCGGGACGACGCGATAGCGGCGCGGTCGCTGTACCGCTCGCTCGGCTGGCGCGAACTGGGGAGGCTGGGGCAGGACATGACCGTCATGGGACGGGCGCTCCGGGCCGGGTGAGGTCACCCGGCGTCCAGGTCACCCGGCGTCCAGGTCACCCGGCGTCCAGGTCACCCGGCGTCCCCGAGCCCGCCGTGGCGGTGGATCGTACCGTCGCCCGGAAGCTCGAGCACCGCATCCACCCCGATCCGTTCGAGGAAGCGGTGGTCGTGGCTGACCACCAGCAGAGCGCCCCGGTACGCGTCGAGCGCCTCGGCGAGCTGCTCCACGCTCGCGATGTCGAGGTTGTTGGTCGGCTCGTCCAGGACGAGCAGCTGCGCCGGCGGGCTCATGAGCAGGAGCATCGCCAGCTGCACGCGGAACCGCTCGCCTCCCGACAGCGTCCCGGCCGGGCGCTCCGCCGCGCCGCCGCGCAGCAGGAGCCGGGCGAGCTGGTTGCGGATCTCGCCGGGAGGCGTCTCCGGCGCGACCCGCCGGACGTTCTCGACCGCACTTCTCGCGTCGTCCAGCTGATCGAGGCGCTGCGGCAGGTAGCCGACCCGGTCGGTGAGGAGGGTGCCGTCCGGCACGACAGCGCGCCCGCCGTCCGTGCGGTCGAGCAGGCGCCCGATGAGGGTGGACTTCCCGGCTCCGTTGCGGCCGATCAGGGCCACCCGCTCCGGCCCCTGGATGATGATCGACTGCGTCGCGTCACGGAGTTCGGCGATGCGACGGCCCCGGGGCACGTCCGGGTCCGGGAGCGTCAGGTGGATGTGCTCCTCGTCCCGCACGCGTGCGTCCGCGGCGTCGACGGCCGCCTGCGCCGTGGCGATCCTGTCGTCCATGCCGGTGCGCATGGCGCCGGCGGACGCCTGGGCCCTGCTCGCCCGGTTTCCGGCCAGGATCCGCGGGATGCCGCCGCCCTGCTGCGTCTTCGCGGCCGTGCGCTCGCGGCGCGCGAGCTTGGTCTCGGCCTCGGCGCGCTGCCGCTTCTCGACCTTCAGGGCCTGCTGCGCGGACCGGGCGGCCTGCATCGCGGCGGCCTGCTCCTGATCGAGGTGCTCCCTCCAGGCGCTGTACGGACCGCCGAAGACGTCCAGCCGGCCGGCGTGCAGCTCGGCGGTCGCGTCCATCCGCTCGAGGAGTTCGAGGTCGTGGCTGACGACGATGAGCGTCCCCGGCCAGTCCGCGATCAGCTCGCCCAGGGTCGCCCTGGCACCCCGGTCGAGGTTGTTGGTGGGCTCGTCGAGGAGGGTGATCGCGGTTCGGCGCAGACGGAGGCCCGACACGGCGATCAGCATCGCCTCGCCCCCCGAGATCGCGCCGACACGCCGCTCCAGGCCGTCGCCGTCGAAGCCGATCGCTTCGAGGCTCCGCGCGGCACGCGCTTCGATGTCCCAGTCGTCGCCGACGGCGTCGAAGTTCGCCGGGTCGGCATCGCCGCCCTCGATGGCTCGCAGAGCGCGGAGGGTGGGCCCGATGCCCAGCAGGTCGGCGACGGTCGTGTCCTTCTGCAGGGTGATCGCCTGCCGGAGATGGCCGACGTCTCCGACGGTGTCGATGCGGCCCGTCGTCGGGGCGAGCTCACCGGCGATGAGCCGGAGGAGGGTGGACTTGCCGGCTCCGTTGCGGCCGACGAGTCCGGTGCGCCCGGTCGTGAAGGTGCCGTTGAGCCGGTCGAGCGCCTGGATCCCGTCGGGCCAGGTGTAGCTGAGGTCGTGGAGGGTCACTGCTGCCGGGTTCGGCATGGTCGATTCCGATCCGCCCGCAAAGGGGCCGTCGAGGGGAGGCCGGCCGCCGCCGCGAGCGAGCGCCGTCGGAGCGCCGTCGTCCGGGTGCGCCGAGAGGTCGGTGCGAGAGGTCGGCCGGAGGGATCACGACGTCCGACCGCGGGTTCCGAGAGAGGAACGGGTCGGGCGCCGAACATCGCGGGCGGAACGCGGTGGCACGAGCAGGAGGCGACCGGTGCCGGGGATCCGGCGGATCCACCCGGGCACGGGATGCTGCGTCTGGTCAGCCACCGGTCGCCCGGTGGCTACAGTCTGTCGACCTCGATCTCCACAGCTCGACTATAGCGACGATGGCCATCACGCGCGTTGTCCGAGTAGAGTGCGGAAAAGGGGGTGGCGCGATGAACGCACTCATGGTCGAGTACGAGTCCCAGCAGCGTCGACGTCGGCGGGTGGCCGGCCTGGTGGTGCTGGCGGTGGCGGCGGGAGCCGGAGCCTGGCTGACCGTCCCCTACGGCGTGCTGCTGCTGACCGCGGGGTCACCGCTCGGCTGGCTGCTGGTCGCGAGCGGCGTCCTCCTGCTCGGCGGATGCGCGGCAGCGATCGTCGCGGCCGTGCGGCGTCATCGCGCGGTCGCGCCGCAGAGCCTGCCCGGCAAGGCGAACCCCGGCTTCGACGAGCCGGTGCCGTCGCAGGACCCGGTGCCCGGGTACTCGTGGGCGGGGTCCTTCATCGGGTCTCCCTGACCGGAGGGCCGGCCGCTCAGCGACCGGTGGCGTCGCGGGGCGGGAGTTCCAGCGCGCAATCGTCGATCGACACGGTGACGGGGCTCGTGCGGGAGAGCCCGTCCGGCACCGTCACCTCGTAGGTGGTGAACCGCAGGTCGGCGGTGCACGCGCCGAAGAAGCCTCCGGCGCGCTCCACCTCGACGGCGAGGAGGTCGTGGGCTTCGACCGAGAGCGCCTTCGGCTCGGTCGGGCAGCTGGACGAACCGCCGAGCGTGACGGCCAGCAGCCGCCCGCCGTCCACCCAGTGTGCGCGCGGACCGAGGTCCGGCTCGGGGAGCCCGACGTCGCCCGGCGCGGTCGACGGGACCACGGCGCCTCCCGGGTCGGCCGGATACGAGCGCTCGACGATCGACGAGCACCCGCACAGCACCACGGCGACGGCGACGGCGACGACGGCCGCCGCGGCTGCGATCGCGGGCGCGCGCCGACGGGCGTTCATGGGAGGCACGCTACCGGCTCCGGCCGCCGAGCGTGACGGTCTTGTCGGAGCTGCCGTCGTCCAATAGCCTCAGCCGCGACGAAGAGAAGGGGCGCCCCATGAAGCTCACCATCAGCCTCCAGGTCACGCTCGACGGCGTCGCCCAGGCGAACGGCGGCACCAACGAGGAGATGGATCCCGGTTTCACCCGCGGCGGCTGGGCGCTGCCCCTCAACGACGCGGAGGCCGTGCAGTACATCCTCGACACCTGGCGACGACCCGACGCGTTCCTGCTCGGACGCAAGACATACAGCCTGTTCGAGACGTACTGGGGCGCGCGCAGCGACGACGGCGGATTCGGCGAGGCGATCAGCTCCCGGCCCAAGTACCTGGTGTCCGAGACCGTGACCGCACCGACGTGGGAGCCGACGACGGTCATCTCCGGCGATGTCGCGGCCCGGGTGCGCGAGCTGAAGGAGCAGCCCGGCGGCGAGCTGCTCGTCGTGGGCAGCGTGGCGCTCGCGCGATGGCTGCTGGAGAACGAACTGGTCGACGAGCTGAACCTGCTCCAGTTCCCGCTGATCGTGGGCGAGGGCGAGCGCGTGTTCCCGCAGGACGGCCTCGACTTCGCGCTGGACCTGACCGACTCGCGGGTGTTCGGCACGGGCATCGTCGCGCTGACGTACCGCGTGGGCGGGCGGCCGGCCTACGCCTGAGCGCGACCCTCGGCGCAGGCGGCGTCCGCCTCCGCGCTAGGCCGGCTTCGGCAACAGCTCCTCGTACCCGGCGGACGTCAGCCACTCCCGCATCGTGCTGCGGCTCTGCGACAGGCAGCGCAGGCGCTCCTCGACCCTGGCGAGCTCGTCGGCGACCTCGCCGGCGACGGTGCGTGTGCACTGGGCCGCCGACACGGTGCCGCGCACGCCCTCCATGTCGATGAGCAGGCGGATGAGCCGGGTGGTCAGGCCGGCCGAGAGGAGGCCGCGCACCTGCAGCACGGTCGCGACGTCCGCCTCCGCGTAGTCGCGGTAGCCGTTGACCGAGCGGGTGGACGCCAGCAGGCCCTGTTCCTCGTAGTAGCGCAGGAGGCGGGTGCTGGTGTCCGTCCGGCGCGAGAGCTCCCCGATCTTCACGTCCGCCCCCATCCGCTTGACCTTCACATTGATGTCAATGTTTACGGTACGGGCATGACCGCATCGCAGGCAACCGCCTCCTCTTCTCCCCCGGCCGCCCGCGGCAGGGCACTCCTGCTGCTCGGCCTCGGGCTCACCCTCTTCGCATCGGTGAGCACCGAGCTGCTCCCGCCCGCGCTCATCCTCGGGATGTCGTCGACGCTCGACGTGGACCCGGCGGCGATCGGCGCCCTGGTGTCGGTCTGGGCGGTGACCATCGTGGTCGGGACCGTGCCGGCCGTGCGCGCCACCCGCGCCGTCCCGCGCAAGACGCTGCTGATCGGATCCCTGCTGCTGTTCGCCGCCGCGACCCTCGTCGTCGCGGCGGTGCCCGTCTTCGCCGTCGCGGTCGCGGCCCGCGTGGTGTCGGCGCTGGCGGCGGCCGTGTCCTGGTCGGTCGTCTTCGCGTACGTCCCGACCCTGGTTCCGCCGGAGCGGCTGGGCCGCGCGATGGCGATCGTCCTCGGCGGCGGAACGCTCGCGTCCGTCCTCGGCGTGCCGGCCGGGGCGGCGCTGGCGTCGGCGGGAGCCTGGCAGTGGGCCTTCGTGGGAGCCGCCGGCGTGCTCCTGGTCTCCGCACTCGTGCTGGCCAGGAGCCTCCCCCGCCTCGACGGCGCCGGCCGCACGGACGCCCGGGCCCGGCAGCTCGACCGCACGGCGATCCCGGTCGGCGCGCTCCTCTCGGCCGGAGCCCTGCTCCTCACCGGCTACATGACCCTCTACGCCTACATCGTGCCGGCGCTCGGGGCCGCCCGCATCGAGCCGGGACCGGCCAGCGGCGTGCTGCTGGCCGCCGGGATCGCAGGCGCCGTCGCCCTGGTCCTCGGCGGGGTGCTGAGCGACCGCTTCCCGGTCGCCGCCCTGCTCGTGCTGGTGGCGACGGTTCCGATCGGCGTGCTGCTGCTCAGCGTCGCGCCCGGTTCCGCACTCCCCCAGCCGCTCGCCGCCACCGGCGCCGCCGTGATCGGCTTCGGGATCGGCGGACTGCCCCCGGTGCTCCAGGCGCGCGTCGCGCGGACGGCGTCACCGCGATTCCGGCCGCTGGCGACGAGCCTGTTCGTGGTCGTGCTCAACGTCGGGATCGCCGCCGGCTCCGCCCTGGGCGGCGGGCTGATGGCGAGCACCGGCCTCGGGGCGGTCGGCCTCGTGGCCTTCTCCCTCACGACAGCCTCGTTCGTGGCGATCGCAGCGCTCACGATCCGTCGCCGGGACCACCGGTCCGGGCGCTCTCGACATGACGGACGCGCACTGTTATAACTAACCTGTTAGTTAGTAATAGGGAGGTCCCCGTGAGCACACCCGCCCCGGCACGACGGCGCGACGCGGCGGCGTCGACGGCCCGCCTGCTGGCCGCGGCGACCGAGGAGTTCGCCGCGCACGGCTTCGAGGGGGCGCGCGTCGACCGCATCAGCGCCGCCTCCGGCCTCAACCGTGCCCTGCTGTTCCAGCGCTTCGGCGACAAGGAGGGCCTCTACCGCGCCGTGCTCGCGCAGGTGGCCCAGGAGGCCGCCGCGACCAGGGCGGGGATCACGGTGGGCCGGCCCGCACCGGCCGACCGCGCGGAGTTCGCGACGATGGTCCGGGACCTCGCCGGGGCGACCGCGCGCTTCCTCGCCGGCCATCCCGACGCAGCGCGCATCCTCGCCTGGGAGCGCGCCGCGGGCTGGGCCGCCTTCCGCGCCGCCCGTCCCCCGGCCGCCGACCCGGCCGCCGAGGAGATCGCGGAGTGGTTCCGCCACGCCGCGTCCCGGGGCTGGCTCCGGGAGGGAGCGGCTCCAGAGCGCCACCTCGCCCTCGTGCTGGAACTGGTCACGGCGCTCCTCGCCGAGGCGCCGATATTCGTCGAGGATGCCGTGGCGGCCGTCCTGGTTCCCGGGTCGCAACGGGAGCAGCGGCGCGAGCCGCGGCGCGAGCCGCTGCCCGGATCCCTCACGGACGGGAGCACCCGATGAGCCCTCTCGCGGTCCCCACCGACCTGTCGCCGGCCGAGCGCTCCGCGCTGCTGCCCATCCTCGGCCGCGCACGCGACGCCGCGAGCGCCACGCCGATCCTCGCGGACCAGTGGTCGCGGGTGGTGGTGGACAGCCTGACGGTCGACTGGGCGCACTTCGGCCTCCCCCGCAAGGAGGCGGCCAACGTGGCGACCCGCGGACGGCTCATCGACGACGCGTGCCGCGCCTTCTTGACGGCACACCCGGACGGCGTCGTGCTCGATCTCGGCTCCGGACTCGACGACCGGGCGCAGCGCGTCGATCCGCCCGCCGGCTCCTCGTGGTTCGATCTCGACCTCCCCGGCATCATGGCCCTGCGCAGAAGGCTGCCGGAACGGCGGGAGGTGCGCGCCGACCACCGCGAGCTCGAAGCGGACGCGACCTCCGCGGACTGGATCGGCGCGCTGCCGGACGACCGGCCGCTGGCGATCCTCGCGGACGGCTTCTTCCCGTTCCTGCACCCGGAGGATTCGCGCCGGGTCGTCCACCGCCTGGTCGAGCGGGCCGCGGCCGGTGAGCTCGTCATGAACGGCTACACCACCCTCGCCAGGTCGCTCATGCCCCGCGTCAAGGCCATCCGCGACCTCGGGATCGACACGGCCGCCGGGACCGCGTTCGACGACCCGCGCGAGCCGGAACGCTGGCATCCCCGGCTCCGGCTGGCGGAGCGGACCATGCTCAGCCGCTCGCCGTACGTCGACAGGATGCCCCGCGGTGTGCGGGCGGCGATCCGGACCATGAACGCGTTCCCGCGGCTCGCGGACCGCAGCGATCTGGGCGTGCTCCGCTTCACCTTCTGAGGCGTCCACACCCCCGCGGCCCGGCGCCATCCCGGCGCATCGCGCGCACCCGCGGCACTGCCAATCCCCAGCAAGGCGGCCTACGCTGGCGTTATCTCGGGCGATCCGCCCACATCCTCGGCTGGGAAGTCGTCGCACACCAGCGGAGGAAGCAATGACCGCACCCACCCTCGGCCCCGTCCTGCGCACCAAACCGCGCGACGCCTCCCGGCCGCCGGTCACGAGCACCTACAACGAGCTCCTGACCCGCGTGCGCAGCGAAGGGCTGTTGGAGCGCCGCCGCGGCTTCTACATCGCCGTCTTCGCCCTGCTCACCGTCGCACTCGTGGCCGCGGGGGTGGGGTTCGTGCTTCTCGGCGACTCCTGGTTCCAGCTGCTGATCGCGGGGGCGCTCGGGCTGATCCTCACCCAGTTCGCCTTCCTCTCCCACGAGGCCTCGCACCGCCAGGTCTTCGCCTCCGGGCCGGTCAACGACCGCGCCGGGCGGCTCGTCACCACCTGGCTGGTCGGGATGAGCTACCAGTGGTGGATGACGAAGCACACGCGCCACCACGCGAACCCGAACACCGTCGGCAAGGATCCCGACATCGCCTTCGACACGATCTCGTTCGTCGAGGAGGATGCGGCCCGGCAGCGCGGCGTGCTCGCGTGGATCACCCGCCGGCAGGGCTACCTCTTCTTCCCGCTGCTGCTCCTCGAGGGCGTGAACCTGCACATCACGTCGATCCGGTCGCTGCTCAGCCGCGGACCCGTCGAGCGCCGCACCACCGAGCTCGTCGCCATCGGGCTCCGGCTCTCCGTCTATCTCGCGATCGTGTTCCTCATGCTGCCGGTCGGGATGGCGTTCGCGTTCCTCGGCGTGCAGCTCGCGGTGTTCGGCGTGTACATGGGGGCCTCGTTCGCCCCGAACCACAAGGGCATGCCGATCCTGCCCGCCGGCTCGCGCGTCGACTTCCTCAACAAGCAGGTGCTGACCTCCCGCAACATCCGCGGCGACTGGAGGATGAGCGCGCTCATGGGCGGCCTCAACCACCAGATCGAGCACCACCTCTTCCCGAGCATGCCGCGACCGCACCTGCGCCGCGCCCGCGAACTCGTCCGCGAGCACTGCGCCACCCACGGCATCCCCTACACGGAGACCGGGCTCACGGCCTCATACGGCATCGTCATCCGCTACCTCAACCGGGTCGGACTCGCCGCGCGCGACCCGTTCGACTGCCCCGCCGCCCAGACTCTCCGCAGGGTCTAGACGCTCCGCCGGGTCTGGGCTCTCCGGCGGGTCTGGACGCTCCGGCGGGTCTGACGGCGCGGGCTCCTCGTCGGCTCGCGCACGCGTAGCGGCCGTGTACCGGCTGGTGTGCCAGTGCTGAGCGTGCTCCGCATCCCACCGGCGCCTCCGCGTCTCGGCGGCCAGGTCGGGCGCGAGCGCAGCGTCGAGGCCGGTCGAACCGCCCTCGTCATCCCACCGCTCCTCCGCGTCCTCACCCTCGGGCGGCACAGGCGTGCCGCGATCGGCCGCGTCGCCGCTCTGCCCGGCCGGGTCCTCGATGTCATTCACGGGATGCCCCTCCTCGTCCGCGACTGCGGGACGACGACGAGCGTGCATCGGAACCGATGCGCACTCGCCACCGCCCCCGCTGGGAACCGCAGTTCACCGCCCCATGTCAGACTGGGTACGATCTGCCTTCCAGCGGTCCAGAACGCCCAGACCCCTCCTCATCGGACGGATCCGACAGGTAGGCGTCGTGCGCCTTCTGAATTCTGTCCGGGTCATCCCGGCGGGTGGACCTCAGCGACTGCCAGGCCCTCTCGATGCGGCGCTCGGTCTGCTCGGCCGAATCCTCAGGGAACAGATCATCCGACATGGCCAAAACCTCCCTGGCCGACGCGCAGCGACCAGCAGTGCGGGGAACCCCGGAATCAGCACCACCGGCCGGCGGAGACACGCCTCGGAGGAGCCCGCATGCTCACGCTACGCCTCGGGGAGTCGGATGACTACGGAGACCGCCCAACCTGGACGTGCGCCCAACGTCGGGGCGGACGGTGAGCGCCCGAGCCTTCCCTCCCGCGGATCTGAGCGTACGCTCGGGCAGGTCGCGCTGACACGCGGTACGGGATCATCCGTCAATCCGTGAGGCAGGCGCTCGGTGGGAACGTTGCAGGTCGATCATGCCGGGTACCCGGTCGAGGATCATTCGCTCGCGTGTCTCTCGCGCATCCTGCCCGGGCTGCTCACCGAGCGGCGCTTCGTCGACATCGTCCTGGTCTTCGCGGACGAGGACATGCCCGTGCGCATCACCGCACAGACCGCGGTCTCGATCGTCATCGCCTACGACATCGACGTCGGCGAGGATGCGGCCGACCTGCTGATCTCCGAGTACATCATGATGGGCGGCCTCCGCTTCGTGGGCATCGACCCGGCGACCTGAACGTGAGACGACCTGAACGTGACGCGACCTGAACGTGAGCAGAGGGAAGGGGGCCGGTGTCGGGCCACCAGCCCCCTCGCGTGAAGGCTGCCACCTCCACTGCCCGCGGCGGCTCCGATGACGCCACAGACGATCGTGGGCGCGCACCCGGTGCCTGGACCCGGATGGCGGCGTACCCGAAACGACGGTCATCCGGGCCAGGCCGAAGCGATGCGCCGAAGGATTCGGGGACAGCATCACCGGGGTCCGGGGTGATCTGCAGACATCCTGTCACCGGCGCGCGACCGGCGCAATGCCGGATCAGCCCCGCGTCAGACGGACTTCTTGCGGTTCGCGCTACGACGCACGAAGCCGAAGATCAGCGTCCCGACGAACAGGATGAGGCCGATGATGGCCAGCCAGAGCAGGCCTTTGATCGCGAAGCCGACGACGGCCAGGATCGCCCACACCACGAGAAGGATCACGATCACTGTCAACATGCGGTTCACGCTACGCGCGAATCGCGGCCGTGGCGATGGGCTCAGGCCGTCGAGCGCGGAACCCGCAGCGTGAGCCCGCGGTGCAGCACCGACAGGCGGACCGCGGTGGCCAGGCCCATCGGGTCTCCGTCGAGCTCCAGCTCCTGCGGGCCGTCGAAGCGCGCCTCGAAGCGGGAGGCCTGCAGGTAGTTGAGGGCCTTCAGCTCGGGCGCCGTGCGCATCAGCCACCGCCCGGGTCTGCTGCGGGTGAACAGGCCGTTGGTCGCCAGCCGTGACCCGATCCCGGCCCAGCCGATGGCGCCGCGCGGACGGAACACCACGACGTCGAGCAGCCCGTCGTCGACGACCGCGTCCGGCAGCAGCAGGATGTTCGCGGTCAGGGTGCCGCAGTTGCCGACGATCACGGTGTGGGCGCTGAGCGCATGCGCCCGGCCGCCGTCGACGCGATACCGGAGGGGGATGCGCTTCCCCGTCAGCACCGACCGTGCGATGGGACGGGCGTAGGCGACCCAGCCGAACCGCTGCTTGAGGGCGCTGTCCGTGTTCGCGGCCATGTGCGCGTCCAGGCCGATGCCCGCCATCACCACGAAGGTCTGCCGGCGGGACGCGCCCTCCGGGGTGCGGTACTCGGCGACGGCGATGTCGACGGCCCGCTCGACACCCGTGAACGCGGTGCCGACCGCGTGGGGCAGATCGTCGAGCGTGAGACGCAGGTTGCGCGCCAGGAGGTTGCCGGTCCCGGCCGGCAGGAGCGCCAGCGGGATGCCGGTCGGATGGAGCTCCTCGGCCACCACGCGCACGGTGCCGTCCCCGCCGGCTGCGAGCACGACCGAGGGCGCCGCGGCGATCGCGGCCCGCGTCGCCGCCGCCCCTCCGTCGTCCCGTCCGGTCTCGAACCAGAGCGACGGTCCCCAGCCGTGCGCCAGCTCCGCCGCGGCGACCGCGTCGCGGAGTGCGCCGACCGGCACCTTGACGGGGTTGTAGACCACGGCGGCGACCGGCAGGGCCGCCTCCGCCCTCCCCGTTTCCCCAGCCATGCGACGACCATACGGCGCGGAGGGCCGAATTCACAGGTGAGGCTGCGGCGGACGAGCGTACGATGACATCACAGGCGGCCTGGACCCCGACGCCACTCGATGTCTAAGGGGTGCGGCCATGTCCGAAGTCTCTGCTGTTCGGCCCACCCGCCCGCCTTCGAGCGGCGAGTACACCGCGCTGGCCGCCGTCATCCGCGATTCCGGGCTGCTCCGGCGCCGGTACGGGTACTACTGGACCAGGCTCGCGCTGGTGCCCGTGCTCACCGGCGCGCTCGTGGCCGCGTTCGTCCTGATCGGCGACACCTGGTGGCAGCTGTTCACGGCCGCCGCCTTCGCCGTCCTCTTCACCCAGATCGCGTTCCTCGGGCACGACGCCGCGCACCGTCAGATCTTCCGGTCCGGCCGCTGGAACGACTGGGTCAGCCTCGTCGTCGGCGACCTGTTCATCGGGATGAGCTACGGCTGGTGGCAGCACAAGCACACGCGGCACCACGCCAATCCCAACCAGGAGGGCGCCGATCCCGACATCGAGCTGCCGGTGATCGCATTCACCCCGCGCCAGGCGGCGAACCGGCCGGCCGTCCTGCGCTGGCTGATCGGGCACCAGGGCTGGTTCTTCTTCCCGGTCCTGCTGCTGGAGGGGGTGTCGCTGCACGCGTCGAGCGTGCGCCGGGTGCTCGCCCGCGAGCCGGTCAAGCGGCGGCCCGTCGAGATCGCCTTCCTGGCGATCCGGATCCTCGGCTTCCTGGGGCTCGTGCTGTGGGTGCTGTCGCCGGGCACGGCCGCGGTGTTCCTGGCGGTGCAGCTGGGCCTCTTCGGCTTCTACATGGGGATGTCGTTCGCCCCGAATCACAAGGGGATGCCGCTCGTGCCGCACGGTGTCTCGCTCGACTTCCTGCGCCGGCAGGTGCTGATGAGCCGCAACATCCGCGGCAACCGGGTGCTGGACGCCGTGATGGGCGGGCTCAACTACCAGATCGAGCACCACCTGTTCCCGTCGATGCCCCGGCCGCATCTGCGCCAGGCGGCGCCGACGATCCGCGCGTACTGCGAGGAGCACGGGGTGCACTACACGGAGACCGGGCTGCTGCGGTCGTACGCCATCGTGACCCGGCACATCAACCGCGTCGGCCTCGGGGACAAGGACCCGTTCAGCTGCCCGCTGCTGGAACTGCGCCAGACCCCGGGCCTCCACACCGGCGCGACGCCACCGGAGAGATGAGGAGCTCATGAAGACCCTGTCCACCCGGCTCGGCGGGTACATCACCGGCTCCGAACTGGCCGATGCCGTGCTGACGCTCGCCGCCGCCAGCGCCAACGCCCAGCGCGTGGAGGTGGTCGACATCCCTGTCATCGCCGGCGGGAGCGACCGTCGCGCGCGCTTCCTGGTGGGCTGGATGGTGGAGGTGTCGGCGCAGACCCTGGACACCGATGCGGACGAGCTGGAGGAACCCGCCACCGTCATCGAGCTGCTGGACCGCTCCTCGTCCGTCGGGCTGACGCGCGCGCTGCCGTTCACCCCCGAGCAGCTCGGCGACCTGCGACGGCTGGACTCCGATCTGGCTCTGTACTTCGACAGCGACGGCGAGCATCCTGGGGGATGAATCGGGAAGGAGCGGCCGATGGGTTCCTTGCAGTACGACGGTGTGCTGATCGAGTTCGACGATCGCCTGCTCGCACACCTGCAGATCGTGATCGCGTCCAAGATCCGCCGCGGGGAGAGCTTCTTCATGGCGTGGCGGGACGCGCCGGAGGTGGGGGACGGGCACAGCTCCGTCTGGATCCATCCCGCCCAGAACCTCTACTTCAAGTTCAGCGGAAGCCGGTTCCCGAAGATCAACCCCGAGTGGATCGAGGCGCTGACGGCGGCGGCCAACAGCACCCGGGGGATGGTGGTCATGACGGAGGACAGTCTGCTGACCGCGAGACACCCGCTGGCACCCGACACCGACATCGAGAACGCGGCCGTCGGCGCACCCCAGCGGAGGGTGCCCGCGCGCAGCCACGGCTGACGAGCGCGGCCGCCGTACAGTGGGACATGTGGGCGAGACGAGGCGTGACGGATGAGCGGTGAAGGCGGTCCCCCCGTGGACACCGGTCCGGCCGAGGACCTGGCGCGCCGGTTCGTCCGCGCGTTCCCGGTGACCGGCACCGCGGTGTCGACGCTGGGAGAGCTCCTGGGCACCCAGACGGTGGCGGCGAGCGACCCGCTGGCCGCGCGGCTCGACGAGATGCAGTTCGACCTCGGCGAGGGGCCGTGCTGGGACGCCCTCCGGCTGCGGCGCCCCGTCCTGCATCCGGACCTGCGTGCCGCCCGCGGCACGTCGTGGCCCGTCTTCACCCAGGCCGTGCTGGCGGAGGGGGTGGGAGCACTGTTCGCCTTCCCGCTGCTCGTCGGCCCGCTCGAGATCGGGGCGGTCGACATGTATTCGCACGGCCCGCTCGTCCTCGATGCCGGCCAGACCAAGCAGGCGGCCGAGCTCGCGGACGCGACGGCCCGTCAGGTGCTGCAGCGCGCCCTCCAGGCCGCCGGTACGGACGCCGACGACTATGCGGAGGACGGCAGCCCATACTCGCGCAAGATCGTCCACCAGGCGACCGGGATGGTCCTGGCGCAGCTCGGGATCAGCGCGGACGATGCTCGTATGGTGCTCCAGGCGCACGCGTTCGCGAGCAACCGCTCCATGATGGACGTCGCGAGAGATGTGCTCGAGCGCCGCATCGACTTCTCCGCCCCCGATCAGGACGCCGGGGAGACGTCGTGACGGAGACGCGGGAGCAGCAGCTGTTGCAGGCGTTCGCCGGGCTGGCGGACACCCTGGTGGACGACTACGACGTCGTGGAGCTGCTGCAGACCCTGGTCGAGACCTCCAACTCCCTCCTCGGCGCGACCGCTTCGGGTGTGCTGCTCGCGGACGAGAACGGCGAACTGGACGTCGTCGCCACCACGAGCGAGGCCATCCGGCTCGTCGAGGTCATGCAGCTCGGTGCGTCGGCGGGGCCGTGCATCGAGTGCTTCCGCACCGGGCGGCCGGTGTCGCTGTCGGACATCCGCGAGGCGCCGGAGGAGTGGTCCGCCTTCCGCGACAAGGCGCTCGCCCTGGGCTTCCACGCCGTGGACGCCGTCCCGATGCGCCTGCGGGAGCAGACCATCGGCACCCTCAACCTCCTCCGGGAGGACACCGGGGAGCTGGACGACGACCATCTGATCGCGGCACGGGCCTTCGCGGACGTCGCGACCATCGGCATCCTGCACGAGCGCACGCTGGCGCAGAGCAGCATGGTGCGCCGCCAGCTGCAGACGGCGCTCGACAGCCGCGTGGTGATCGAGCAGGCGAAGGGGGTCGTGGCGTACACGCGCAACATCTCGGTGGAGGAGGCGTTCGTCGTCATCCGCGAGTACGCGCGCTCGCACCAGACGCGCCTCTCGGCGGTCGCGCAGGCGGTCGTCCAGCGCACGTTGCAGCTCTGAGCCTCGCCCGTCGCCCCGTCGCCGGAAGCCCGTCGCCGGAAGCGCTCGTCGGTCGCCCGGGAGTTCATAGACCGCATACGGCCGCCCCATAGGCGCCGCACGCACCGGCCACAGGACGGGTCGGCATCGTGGATGCCATGGACCAGACGCTCACCCTCCCGGCCCCGGCTCGCCGCACCCGCCGAGGCACCACGACGGCCCGGCTCCGCCGCGGCGGGGTGGCCGTCCGCACCGCGCTCGTGCTCGGCGTGCTGGGCGTGCTCGGGATGTGGTGGGTGAGCGTGCCCGCCGGCTTCGCCGCGACGCCCGCCGATGCGGCCACCTCGCTCGGCGAGCTGAGCGGCATGGTGGGCGCCTACCTCGTCTGCGCGCAAGTGCTGCTGATCGCCCGCGTGCCGTGGTTCGAGCGGGCGGTCGGCCTCGACCGGCTGGTGTCGTGGCATCGCTCGCTCGGGGCGTCCGTGTTGTTCCTGGTGATCGCGCACGTCGTGTTCATCGTCGTCGGCGGCGAGCTCGCCGACAGCAACCCGCCGTGGGACGAGTTCGTGTCGGTGCTGCAGTCCTACCCCGACATGATCACCGCGCTCGTCGGCACGATCGCGTTCCTCGTCGTGGGGCTGAGCAGCGCGCGGCTGATCCGGCGGAGGCTGTCGTACGAGGTCTGGTATTGGCTGCACGTCACCACCTACGTCGCGATCTTCCTCACCTTCTTCCACCAGCTCAGCGGCGGCGCCCATTTCGTGTCGCAGCCGATCAACCGGATCCTCTGGATCGCCCTGTACCTCGGGACCGCGGCGGCCGCGCTGACCTGGCGGTTCATCCTCCCGACCGCCGACGCCTGGCGCGGGAGGATGCGGGTCGTCGCGGTCGTGCCGGAGAGCGACGGCGTGAACAGCGTCTGGCTGACCGGGCCGCGGGTCGACCGGATGGGCGTGCGGGCGGGCAACTTCCTCCTCGTCCGCTTCCTCCGCCGGGGACACCTCGGCACGGCGCACCCGTACTCGATCTCCGCGGTGCCGCGCGACGGCCACCTGCGGATCACCGTCGGCGCGCTCGGCGACCACTCCGGACGACTGCCGGGGCTCCAGCCCGGGACGCTCGTGTTCGCGGAGGGACCCTTCGGCCACTTCACGGCGGACAGGGCGAGCCGGGCGCGCATCCTGCTGGTCGCGGGCGGGGCGGGAATCGGCCCGATCCGCGCCCTGGCCGAGGAGCTGATGATGCGCGGCGCGCAGCCCGTCGTCCTCTACCGCGTGAGCTCGCCCGGCCGGCTCGCCCTGCTCCGCGAGCTGCAGGCGATGCCCGGCGTCGCGGTCGTGCCGCTGGTCGGGCGCCGCGAGGAACTGGGCTACGACCCGCTCGGGCCGGGCTCCCTCAGCCGCATCATCCCCGACCTCCAGGACTGGGAGGCGTTCGTCTGCGGCCCGGAGGGCATGGCGGACCGGGTCGAGCGGTCCCTCCGCGAGCTGCGGATGCCGAAGCGTTTCATCCACCGAGAAGAACTGAGCATGTCATGAGCAATCGATCCTGGCGCGGCACCGTCCTCTTCACCGTGATCCTCGTGGTGATGGGCGCGACGGTCGGTCTGAAGCTGTACGGGGTGGGCGAGGAGGCGGTGAGCGCGCCGACGTCCATCACGTCGACCGCGACTCCAGGGGCGTCCTCGTCGACGGCCGCGACGCCGACCCCGTCGTCCTCCGCGTCCTCCGGCACCACCGAGATCACCGGTTCCGCGGTGCAGACACGGTACGGCGCCGTGCAGGTCCAGGTGACGTTCTCCGGCGGCACCATCACGGCCGTCGACACCCTCCAGTCGCCGGACCGCGACGGGCGCGACGTCGAGATCAACCAGCGGGCGCTGCCCGTGCTCGAGCAGGAGGTGCTCGCGTCGCAGTCCGCGAACATCGACACGGTGTCGGGCGCGACCTACACCTCCGAGGGCTACATGCAGTCGGTCCAGTCGGCGATCGACCAGCGCTGAGGCCGGCGTGAACGGCGAACCGTGACCTTCGGCCCTGGCCGGGGGACGCTCCGCCGCGCCAGAGTCGCGGCATGAACGACACAACGCCGACCGCACGGGCGGTCATCGTCTACGAATCCATGTTCGGGTGCACGCGCGAGGTCGCCGAGGCGATCGCCCAGGGGATGCGGCCGACCACCACGGTCACCGTGATGCCTGTGAAGGACGCGCCGGAGACGTTCCCGGACGCCGATCTGCTCCTCGTCGGCGCACCGACGCACGTCCACGGGCTGAGCCGCCCGGCGACGCGGTCGGAGGCGGCGACGTGGGCGGACGACCCGGCCCGCGACCTGACCCTCGAACCCGATGCTGAAGGCATCGGCGTCCGCGAATGGACCGAGACATGCGGTCAGCTGCCGCCGACGTTCATCGCCTTCGACACGAGGGCGGACATGACGGAGCTGTTCACCGGCTCCGCCGCCGCCCGGATCGAGAAGCGGCTCACCCGGCTCGGGTCGCGCCCGGCCGGGCGCCGGCGCAGCTTCCTGGTCGACAAGGACAGCCGCCTGCTCCCCGGACAGCTCGACCATGCCAGGGAGTGGGGACGCAGCATCGCTCCCGGTACTCGTGGCGATCACGCCGGCGGACCGGGTGATCGCGCAGGTCATCCGCCGGCGTGAGCCTCGCCCTCCTCATCGCGCAGCGTCGCCTGACCGGGCTGCGCCGCCGCTGCGGCCGGCGGGGCGTGCACCACGATGGTCGGCGACGACACGTTGAGCAGCACCTCGTAGGCCACCCCGCCGAGCCCTCCCCGCGTCGGCTCCTCGCGGCGGGAGTCGCCGATCACAAGCAGCTCCGCGCCGCGGGCGATCTCGTTGAGCGCGACCCCGGGCGGGCGGCGCACCACGCGGGTGCGGATGGCGATGCCGGGCTGCCGTCGCCTGGCCTGCTCCGCGACGGTCACCAGCAGGGCGCGCGCCTCGTCGTCGCGCCGGGTCTGCCAGTCCCTCAGCTCGTCGTCCAGGGCCGGCTCGGCCGCCGCCGGCGCCGTCGAGGAGCGGACGGCCACGAGCTCGCACCGGTGGTCGCAGGCGAGGTCGGCCGCGAGGTCCAGTGCCGCGCGACCGGCGGCCGTGTCGTCCACGCCGACCACCACCCCGTGCCGCAGCCGCGACTCGGATTCCGGGATGACCGCCACCGGTCCGACGGCGAGGTTCGCCAGCTGCAGGCTCCGCGAGCCGAAAGCGCGCCCGTAGTGGAACCCGGTCTTGTGCGTTCCCACCACCAGCATCGCCTCGCCCGTGCTGTACGAGGCAAGGACCGCCATCGGGCTGCCCGCGCGCAGCTCGCCCGTGATCGGCCCGTCGGCGCCGAGGCCGCGGGCGTAGGCCAGTTCCGCCGCGAGCAGCCCCCCGGCGCCCGCGTCGACCTCGTCGCTCAGCTCCGAACCGACCGCGCCCCACTCGTCGTCGGCGACGTGCACCAGCACGACCTCACCACCCCGCTGCCGCGCCCGGCCGACCGCCCAGCGGATGCCCGCCCGCGACGGCACAGAGCCGTCGACCCCGACGATGACCCTCCGGATGTCCATGGGCACCTCCGCCGGCAGTCTCACCGGCGGGCGGCGGCAGGCGAAGAGGCTTAGGTCCCGCGGGTGGGAGGCGGTGCCCGGCTCTGCCCCGCCGAACAGGGGTGCACGCCGCGCGCCCCGGCGTTACACTCCCCCGGAAGGCGGTCCCCGCCGCGTGCGCGGGCCGCATGCCGGCCGAAGGGGGGCGCGGGCGATGCAGGGCGACGAACCGATCACCTTCCCCGACGCCCCGCGCGCCGACCTCGACACGGCGCTGGAGAACCTCGTCGAACAGGCGGGCAGGGTCCTGCAGACCCAGGGCCGGTTGCGGGCGCTCGTCCGCGCGCATCGCGCCGTCGTCTCGCATCTCGACCTGCCCGTCGTGCTCCGCACCATCGTCGAGGCGGCCGTCGACCTGGTCGGCGCCCGCTACGGCGCCCTCGGTGTCATCGCGGAGAGCGGAGGCCTGGAGCAGTTCATCCACGTCGGCATGCCGGAGGAGCAGGCGGCCGGCATCGCGCATCTGCCGGAGGGCCACGGTCTCCTCGGCGCCCTGATCGACGATCCGCGGCCCATCCGGCTGGACGCGATCTCGGCCGATCCGCGCTCGGCCGGGTTCCCGGAGCATCACCCGCCCATGACCGCCTTCCTCGGCGTCCCGGTCACGGTCCGCGACACGGTCTACGGGAACCTGTACCTCACGGACCCCGCGTCGGGACGCTTCTCCGACGACGACGAGCAGCTCATCACGTCGCTCGCCGCTTCCGCCGGTTTCGCGATCGACAACGCCCGCCTGTACGCGGAGTCCTCGGCACGGCAGGCCTGGACGGCCTCCGCCGCCGAGCTGACCGCGTCGATCCTCGGCGGCGAGTCCGGCGAGGCCCGCACCGAGCTCCTCGCCCGCGTCCGCGGCCTCCTCGAGGCCGACGCCGCGTTCATCCTGGCCGGCGACGGTCACCGCAGGACCAGCGTCAGGGCGGCCTCCGACGGCGCGTGGCCGCTGGCCGAGGCCGCGGCCGACGCCGACGAGATCCGCAGCGCGATCGAGGGGGCCCAGCCGGCCCGCTTCGACGCGCTCCCGGTCACGACACGGACGGCCCGGGAGTCCGGTCCTGCACTGCTCGCACCCGTGCCGGTGCACGACCGCGGCATCGATGTCCTCGTCGCCGTCCGGCGGGCGGGGGCACCGCCGTTCACCGTGTTCGAACTGGAGCGCACGGTCGGCCTGGTGCGTCAGACCGCGCTGGCGGGCGAGCTGGCCACCGCGCGCGCGGAGCGGCAGCGGGCCCTGCTGCTCGAGGACCGCGCCAGGATCGCCCGCGACCTGCACGACCACGTCATCCAGCAGCTGTTCGCGGCGGGGTTGGAGCTGCAGAGCATCGAGTCCGCGGTCGGCGCGGGTCGCATCGCCGACCGCATCGACGGCACCGTCGCCGCCATCGATCAGGCCATCGCCGAGATCCGGACCGCGGTCTTCGCCCTGTCGCACCAGCAGAGCGACCGGAGCAGTCTCCGTCATCGCCTCCTGGACGTCGTTCACGAGGTCGGCGGCATCCTGCCCGAGCCCGCGACGGTCTCCTTCTCCGGCCCGCTGGACATCATCGCGGAGCCGGACGCCGCCGACGACATCGCGGCGTTCGTGCGGGAGGCGCTGACCAACGTCGTCCGGCACGCCGGAGCGCGCACCGCCTCCGTCCGCGTCGACGCGTCGCCCGATCGGATCGACGTCGCGGTCGCCGACGACGGGCACGGCATGGCCGGGTCGTCGCACCGCAGCGGGATCGCCAACCTCGCCGAACGCGCGCGGCGGCGCGGCGGCGCCCTCGACGTGGAGACGACCCCGCGCGGCACGCGGCTGCTCCTCCGGCTGCCCGTCCCGGCGGGGCGGCGATGAGGAGGCGGCGATGAGGAGGCGACGATGAGCAGCGAGACCGAGCCCGCCCCCGCCGTCAGCCGCGCCGTGCGGGTCTTCCTGGTCGACGACCACGAGATCGTGCGGCGCGGGCTGGCCGCCCTCATCGACGCCCAGGACGACCTCGAGATCGCCGGGGAGGCCGCCACCGCCGCGCAGGCCAGGGCGCGCATCCTCGCCGTCCGGCCGGACGTGGCCGTGCTCGACGTGCGGCTGCCCGACGGCAGCGGCATCGACGTGTGCCGCCACATCAAGCAGGACCAGCCGGAGGTCCGTTGCCTGATGCTCACCGCCTACGACGACGACGACGCCCTGCGCGCCGCGGTCATCGCCGGGGCCGACGGCTACCTGGTGAAGGACGTCCGCGGGAGCGCGATCCTCGACGACATCCGCGCCGCGGCGCGCGGCCGGCGGCTGATCGACAGCCGGATGGCCTCGCGCGTGTCGTCGCAGCTCACGGAGTCGGCCGACGACCCCCGGTTCGCCGCGCTGGGCCTGCGCGAGCGGCAGGTGCTCGGCCTCATCGCCGAGGGTCTGACCAACCGCCAGATCGGCGCGCACCTCGATCTCGCCGAGAAGACCGTGAAGAACTACGTCAGCTCCCTGCTGGCGAAGCTCGGCCTCGAACGGCGGACGCAGGCCGCCGTCCTCCAGATCGAGCACGACGCACCGCGCTGAGACGCCGGCATCGTCTGGGCCCCCCGCCGCCGCGAAGGGACTTTAGCCCCGCGCGCACGGCAGACCGGCCTGCCTACCCTGCACGCAGACCGGATCGCGAGGGGCAGTGACCTCGCGGGTCCGCCCCGCACAGGAAGAAGTCCACCATGAGCCTCCGATCGCACCCCGGTCGTCTCGTCGCCTCGGCGGCGATCGCCGGAATCCTCCTCCTCCTCGGGACCGGCGCCTCCGCCCTCCCGCACGGCCAGACGGCCGACGACAACGGGCCGCACTTCTACAGCGGAACCGCCGTCGACGTCTCCGACACCGTCGACGGCGACGTGTACGCCGCCGCGCAGACCATCACGATCAGCGGGGACGTGCGCGGCGACGTCATCGCCGCCGGTCAGACGGTCGTCATCAGCGGCACCGTGGAGGGGAACGTCCGGGTCGCCGGGCAGTCCGTCACGATCAGCGGTGACGTGGGTCGCAGCGGCACGGTCTTCGCCGCGAATCTCCTCGTGCCCGACGGAGGCACGGTCGGAGACGACATCGTCGCCGCCGCCGGCAGCATCCGGATCGGGGGTGACGTCGGCAGAGACGTGATGGCGAGCGTCGGCGACCTCCGGATCGACGGGACGGTCGGCGGAGACGTGACGTACTCCAGCAGCACGACCGCCCGCATCACCGACGGCGCCGTGCAGGGGACCGTCGACCACGTGCAGCCGCAGCAGTCGCCCCGGGTCGAGATCTCGCCGTGGGCGGTCGTGCTGGGGTGGCTCCTCGGCGTCCTCTACGCGCTGATCGCGCTCAGCATCATCACCGTCGTGGCCGGGCTCCTCGTCCCGCGCTGGCTGCACCGGGTCACCGACGAGCTGATGCCGTCGCCCTGGCGCGCCCTCCTGGTCGGCTTCGTGGCCGCCATCGTCGTGCCGTTCGCCCTGCTGTTCCTGCTCGTCACCGTCATCGGCGCCCCGCTCGCCCTGGCCGGGATGCTGATCTGGCTCGGGCTGACGCTCGCGACCTTCCTCGTCAGCGCGTACTGGCTGGGCCGGCTCGTGCTCCGCGGCGTGCACCACCCCGTGCTGATCTCGCTCGTGGGCGGGCTCATCCTCATCGTCGCGCTGCAGATCCCCTGGCTGAACATCCTGGTCTGGCTCGCGATGGTGTTCTTCGGTCTCGGCGCGGAGCTCCTGCACCTGCGACGGCTGCGCCCCTGGAGCGTCGCGCCACGACCCGACCCGCTGGCCGGAGGGACGCCGGCGCCGGCCGCCGCAC
>NZ_JBPGXM010000033.1:0-29545 GCF_056755495.1 Leifsonia sp. KNZ12-8B | reverse complement strand
CCCGCGGGCGGTGCGGGCGGCGCGGGCGGCGCGGGCGGCGCGGGCGCCCGCGGGCATGCTCGTGCCGCCGGCCGCCTCCTCCCCCGCATCGGTGCGCACCACCTCCAACCGCCCGTCCGCACCGGTCACCAGGCGGGCGAAGCCGCCCACGCGCCTGCCGGACGCGGTTCGCTCGATGTGGACGACCAGGCCGATCGCGCTCACCGCCTGTCGAGCGAGGGCACGGTCGGTCAGGCCGGCCAGCGCGCCGAGAGCCTCCAGCCGCGCGGCGACGTCGTCGAGGGTGTTGGCGTGCAGCGTGCCGGCCCCGCCGTCGTGTCCGGTGTTCAGAGCCGCCAGGAGGTCGCTCACCTCCTCGCCCCGGCACTCTCCGAGCACGAGCCGGTCCGGCCGCATCCGCAGCGCCTCCCGCACCAGCTGCCGCAGGCGGACGCCGCCGCGCCCCTCCACGTTGGCCTGCCTCGCCTGGAGGCCCACGACGTGCGGGTGCGGGATGCGGAGTTCGGCGACATCCTCGAGGACGACGATGCGTTCGTCGGGCGGCGCGTGCGCGAGCATCGCGGCGAGGAGCGTGGTCTTGCCGGCTCCGCTGGCCCCGGTGACGAGGAGGTTCGTGCGCGATGCCACCGCATGCTCGAGGAGCCGGCACTGCGCCGGTGTCAGCGCGCCCATCCCGACCAGATCCGCCAACCGGAGCGTCGCCCGGCCGGGAATGCGGATGGAGAGGAGGGTGCCGCCGGTCGAGATCGGCGGCAGTACCGCGTGCACGCGCACCCCGTCATGGAGGCGGACGTCGACGAAGGGCGTCGCCTCGTCGATGTGACGCCCGCCGCGCGCGATCAGGCCGACGGCGAGGCGACGCGTCTCGTGCTCGTCCGACCGCCACTCGGGGATGCGGTGCAGGCCCGCGGGCCCGCCGTCGGCCCACAGGGAGCCGTCGCCGGTGATGAAGAGGTCCGTCACCCCGTCGCGCATGAGGTACGGGGTGAGCGGTCCGAAGGTGCTCCAGAGCCCCGGCGGCGGAACGGCCGCACAAGGAACGGGTTCGAGCACGCGCTGCGGCGGATCGGGAGGCGGCCCACCGCGGGCCGCGGCGTCCGCACGCCGGATCGTGTCGAGGACCGTCGCCCGCGGCAGCGTGCGACCCTCCACCTCCGGTTGCTCGTCGGAACGCAGTCCGGCCGGAATGCCAGCTCGATGTCGCGAAAGTCGATTCATCCGACCAGCCAACCGGCAGGCCGCGCGCCTCGCTCGGCGCACCGAGAACCGGTGGAAAACCGAGCCGGGAGAGCACCCTGTGGAGAGGCCGCACCACGTCCGTGGGCAGCGCGACCGGCCACTGCATCCACCGGCACAGCACCCGCAGTCCCGCCGATCGACCCGTCAAAGCGGCCGAACATGCCGTTAAACAAAGGGGGGCCGCACCTATTGGGGGGAACAGGTGCGGCCACTGCGGCGCAGGATTGGGGGGAATCATGTGCGCCGCACGCCAGAATTAATATTCGGCCGAGGGACAGTCTACGCGCAATCAATGCAAACGCAAGTCTTCTGGGAGGCGACGCCGGCAGGTTGTAGAGTCGGGAACTGTCGCGCCACGACTGGGAAACCACCGGAATCAACCGCATCGCAAAGGAGCGAACAGACTCCCCATGAGCAACACGATCGACAACCTGCTCCACGAAGCCCGCCGGTTCGCGCCGAGCGAGCAGTTCGCGGCGAACGCCGTCGCGACGGCCGACCTGTACGAGCGCGCGTCCGCCGACCGCCTCGGCTTCTGGGCCGACCAGGCGCGCGAGCTGCTGCACTGGCACACCCCCTTCACCTCCACGCTCGACTGGTCGAACCCGCCCTTCGCCAAGTGGTTCGACGACGGCGAGCTCAACGTGGCGTACAACTGCCTGGACCGGCACGTGCTGGCGGGCAACGGCGACCGGGTGGCCATCCACTGGGAGGGCGAGCCCGGCGACTCCCGCACCATCACGTACGCCGAGCTCACCGCCGAGGTGAAGAAGGCGGCCAACCTGCTCACCGCGCTCGGCGTCCGCGCGGGCGACCGCGTGGCCATCTACCTGCCGATGATCCCGGAGGCCGTGATCGCGATGCTCGCGGTCGCCCGGCTCGGCGCCGTCCATTCGGTCGTCTTCGGCGGCTTCAGCGCCGAGAGCCTACGCTCGCGCATCGACGACGCGGAGGCGAAGCTCGTCATCACGGCGGACGGCGGCTGGCGCAAGGGCCGCGTCTTCCCGCTGAAGGACGCGGTCGACGCCGCGCTCGAAGGCGGCGAGACCACGGTCGAGCACGTGCTCGTGGTCAAGCGCGGCGAGAACGAGGTCGCCTGGACCGAGGGTCGCGACCTGTGGTGGCACGACGAGATCGCGCTGGTCGACGCCGACCACGTGGCGGCCGCGTTCCCGGCGGAGAACCCGCTGTTCATCCTCTACACCTCCGGCACCACCGGAAAGCCGAAGGGCATCCTCCACACGTCCGGGGGCTACCTCACGCAGGCCGCCTTCACGCACAAGAGCGTGTTCGACCTGCGCCCGGAGTCGGACGTGTACTGGTGCAGCGCCGACGTGGGCTGGATCACCGGGCACACGTACGTGGTCTACGGTCCGCTCGCCAACGGCGCCACCCAGGTGCTGTACGAGGGCACCCCGGAGACGCCGCATCCCGGCCGCTGGTGGGAGATCATCGAGAAGTACAAGGTCTCGATCTTCTACACGGCGCCGACCGCGATCCGCTCCTTCATGAAGCTCGGGCGCCAGCACCCGCAGCGCTTCGACCTCTCGAGCCTGCGCGTGCTCGGGTCGGTGGGAGAGCCGATCAACCCCGAGGCGTGGATGTGGTACCGGGAGGTCATCGGCGGCGCCGAGACCCCGATCGTGGACACGTGGTGGCAGACCGAGACCGGCGCCATCATGATCTCGGCCCTCCCCGGCGTCACCACGCTGAAGCCGGGAAGCGCACAGGTGCCGCTGCCCGGCATCTCGATCGACATCCTCGACGAGGCGGGCACGCCGGTCGGCAAGGACCAGGGCGGCCTCCTCGTCGTCACCGAACCGTGGCCGAGCATGCTGCGCGGCATCTGGGGCGACCCGGAGCGCTTCAAGGAGACCTACTGGTCGAAGTTCGGCGACAAGTACTTCGCCGGCGACGGCGCCCGATACGACATGGACGGCGACATCTGGCTGCTCGGCCGGGTCGACGACGTCATGAACGTGTCGGGCCACCGCCTCTCGACGGCCGAGATCGAGTCGGCGCTCGTCGCGCATCCCCTCACGGCGGAGGCGGCGGTCGTCGGCGCCGCGGACGAGACGACCGGTCAGGCCGTCGTCGCGTTCGTCATCATCAAGCAGAACCAGCTGGAGCACGCCCAGGCGATCGACGTGGCGGCGGAGCTGCGCAAGCACGTCGCCGAGCAGATCGGCGCGATCGCGCGGCCGCGGGACATCTTCATCGTGACCGAGCTGCCGAAGACGCGCTCGGGCAAGATCATGCGGCGCCTGCTGCGGGATGTCGCGGAGGGCCGGGAGGTCGGCGACACGACCACGCTCGCCGACACGGCCGTCATGAGCAGCATCCAGAGCAAGCTCTCGTAGCCGCTGCCCGGCTGGTCAGCCGCCGAGTACACGAAAAATGCCGCGAATCACTCCGGTTCGCGGCATTTTTCGTGTACTCGGCGGCTACCAGCTCAGCGGGTGACCAGCTCGGCGGCTACTCGAAGGCGAGCACCAGCTCGACCTCGACCGGGGAGTCGAGCGGGAGCACCGCGACGCCGACCGCCGATCGGGCGTGCACGCCGGCCTCGCCGAAGATGTCGCCGAGCACCTCCGACGCGCCGTTGATGACGCCCGGCTGCCCGGTGAAGGCCGGGTCGGAGGCGACGAAGCCGACGACCTTGACCACGCGGGTGACGCGGTCGAGCGAGCCGATCACGCTCTTCGCCGCGGCGAGCGCGTTGAGTGCGCTGGTGCGCGCGTACCGCTTCGCGTCGTCGGCGGGGACGAGGCCGTGCCCCTCCCCCACCTTGCCGGTCGCGGGAAGGGCGCCGGAGACCATCGGCAGCTGGCCGGAGGTGTAGACCAGGTTCCCCTCGATGACCGCCGGGGTGTAGGCGGCGACGGGAGGGACGACGTCCGGGATGTCGATGCCGAGCTCGGCCAGGCGGGCCTCGATCGCGCCCATCAGGCGTCCGCCCCATCGACGATCGGACGCTTGAGGTAGGCCACGAGACCGCCCTCCGGACCGGTCACCACCTGGACCAGCTCCCACCCCTCCGAACCCCAGTTGTTGAGGATGGCGGCGGTGTTGTGGATCATCAGCGGGGTCGTGAGGTACTCCCAGCGGGGCATCGTGCTCCTTGTGGTTCGGGGGGTTTTACAGGTTCGTCGGCTACCTTGATCCTATGTCTGCGCAAAAACCACAGGCTAGAGGTGTGCTCGGTGCGGTCGGCGCTTTCGTCGGCATGTCCGCCGTGGCCGGTCTTCTGGTCACCGCCGCCGTCACCCCCGCCATCGCGGTGAGCGGGATGGCCGCCAACAACAGCATCGGCGTCTTCGAGGGCCTCCCCGAGTACCTCGAGGTGGGCCAGCTCGCTCAGCCGACCACGATCTACGCGAAGAACGGCGACCAGGACTACGCGATGGCGACGTTCTACTCGCAGAACCGCCTCCCCGTCACCTTCTCCCAGATGTCGCAGGCCGCCAAGGATGCGGCGATCGCCGGTGAGGACCCCCGCTTCTACAGCCACGGCGGCGTCGACATCCAGGGCACCATGCGCGGCGTCCTGTCGACCGTGTCCGGCGGCGGCGTGCAGGGCGGCTCCTCGATCACCCAGCAGTACGTGAAGAACGTGCTGCTGCAGAAGTGCGAGGCCATGCCCGTCAAGACGGACAAGCAGAAGAAGGCCTACCAGACCTGCGTGGACGACTCCACCGGCGTCACCCCGGACCGCAAGGTCAAGGAGATGAAGTACGCCATCGGCATCGAGAAGAAGTACACCAAGGACCAGATCCTCGAGGGGTACCTCAACATCGCCGGCTTCGGCGGGTCCGTCTACGGCATCGAGGCGGCGGCGCGGTACTACTACAACACCACGGCGGCCGCCCTCACCCCGGCCCAGGCCGCGAGCCTCCTGGCCATCGTGAACGAGCCGACAAGCCTCAAGATCGACGACCCCGACTCCGAGTCCAACGGCGCGGCCAACGGCTACGCCAAGAACAAGGAGCGCCGCGACTACATCCTGCAGAAGATGTACCAGTACAAGAAGCTCACCAAGGCTCAGTACGACGAGGCCGTCAAGACCCCGATCCAGCCGGTGATCACGCCCTCCACCCGCGGGTGCACCACCGCCGGTGGCGCGGCCTACTTCTGCGACTACGTGCAGAGGATCATCCTGAACGACCCGTCGTTCGGCAAGGACAGCGACACCCGCGCGTCCAACTTCCTCCGCGGCGGCTACAAGATCTACACGACCCTCGACCTCGACCTGCAGAAGGTCGCCGAGGACACGCTCAACTCGTACGTCCCCAAGTCGTACACGGTCGACATCGGTGGTGTGCTCGTGGGTGTGCAGCCGGGAACCGGCCGCGTGCTGTACATGACGCAGAACAAGAATTACAGCCAGGACCCCGACGTGCTCACCAACAACGAGTACACCTCGGTGAACTACGCCACCGACCAGGCGTACGGCGGTTCGAACGGCTTCCAGGTCGGCTCGACGTACAAGGTGTTCACCCTGGCCGAATGGCTGAAGCAGGGCCACTCGCTGTACGAGTCGGTCAACGCCAACGTGCGTACGTACAACGCCGCGAACTTCAAGGACAGCTGCAACGGTCCGTGGACCGGCCCCTACCGGCCGACGAACGACTCCCCCGGCGAGGAGGGCTGGCGCAGCGCGCAGAACGCGACCACGAACTCCATCAACACGGCGTTCATCGCGATGGCGTACGAGCTCGACCTGTGCGAGATCCGCAAGGACGCCGAGGCGTTCGGGGTGCACAGCGCGAACGGCGACCCGCTCGGCACCAACCCCGCCTCCGTGCTCGGAACGAACAACATCGCGCCGCTGACGATGGCCACCGCCTTCGCCGGCATCGCCAACAACGGCATGACGTGCACGCCGATCGCGATCGACAAGATCGTGGGGGCCGACGGCAAGGAGATCACACCTCCCGCGTCCAAGTGCACCCAGTCGGTCGACCCGACCGTGGCGAACGCCATGGCGAAGGCGCTCCAGGGCCCCGTCGAGAGCGGAACCGCCGCAGGGATGAACACCACCGGTGTCGACATGCTCGGCAAGACCGGTACGACGGACAACAACGAGCAGCTCTGGCTGGTCGCCGCCACCACCAAGGTGGCGGGCGCGTACTGGGTCGGCAACGTCACGGGCCACCAGGACATGCGCCGGATCTGGCCGACGCACGGCACAACCCCTGCCATCGCCCGCAAGTACGTCATGCAGGACATGATGTCGGCGGCGGTCGGCAAGTACGGCGGCGACGAGTTCCCGGCGGCGCCGGACAAGCTCGTGCGCGGCGTGCAGGTCGCGATCCCGGACCTGACCGGCAAGGCGCCGGCCGAAGCGGAGTCCATCCTGAAGGGCCTCGGCCTGCAGATGGCCGATGGCGGCCCGCAGGACTCCACCGCGCCGGCGGGCACGATCTCGGCGACCGATCCGGCTCCCGGGACCTCGGTGAGCAAGGGCGCCGTCGTGACGGTCTTCACCAGCAACGGCGCGCTGGTGGCCGTGCCCAACGTGGTGAACCAGAAGCTGTCGGAGGCGCAGAAGGCGCTGACCGCGGCGGGCTTCAGCGTGAAGGTGAGCGGCGGAGGCGGCCCAACGTCGACCGTCACGGCCCAGGACCCGGCCGGCGGCACCCCCGCCAAGCCCGGCACCCCGGTCACGCTGACCGTCACCGGTCCGTCGGCCAAACCGACGCCGGGCGCGGACGGCAAGTGACGCGCGGCTCCGGCCTCCGCCCGGTGGGCACCGCTCTCGCGGTGCTCGCCGGGGCGGGTGCGGCCGCGTTCGCGTGGGGGTCGCTGGTCGAGCGGCGGGCGTTCACGCTGCGCCGTGTGACCGTGCCGGTCCTCCCGGCCGGATCGGCACCCATCCGGGTGCTGCACCTCTCGGACCTGCACATGGCGCCCTGGCAGCGCGACAAGCAGGAGTGGGTGCGCCGGCTGGCGCGGCTGCGTCCCGACCTCGTCGTCGACACCGGCGACAACCTCAGCCACGAGAACGGGCTGGAGGGCATCCGGGCCGCCCTGGACGTCTTCCGCGGCGTGCCGGGCGTCTTCGTGCACGGGTCGAACGACTACTTCGGCCCGCAGCTGAAGAACCCGCTGAAGTACTTCGCGGGACCGTCCGTCAAGAAGGCCTCCACGGCTCCCCGGCTCGACAACGCCGCCCTCACCGCGTACCTGCGCGAGCTGGGCTGGCTGGACCTCAACAACGCGGCGGGCGAGCTGGAGATCAACGGCACCCACCTGGAGCTGTTCGGGGTCAACGACCCGCACATCCACTACGACCGGGTCTCGGCGATCCCCGGCGCGCTGGACGAGTTGCGCGAGAACGACCCGTACGGCGACGACTCCACGTGGCCGACCGACGAGCCGCGCCCCGACCGCCCGACCGTCACGCTGGGCGTCGTGCACGCGCCGTACCGCCGGGTCCTCGACGCGTTCGTCACCTACGGGGCGTCGATGATCTTCGCCGGGCACACGCACGGCGGCCAGGTGTGCGTCCCCGGCTACGGCGCCCTGGTCACCAACTGCGACATCCCGCGGCACCAGGTGAAGGGGCTGAGCATCTGGCGGCACGCGTTCCGCTCCGCGTACCTCAACGTGTCGGCTGGGCTCGGCACGTCGATCTACGCGCCCGTGCGCTTCGCGTGCCGGCCGGAGGCGACACTGGTGACGCTGACGCCGGCGAGCTAGGCGAAGCCACCGGCGACGCCGAGAAGCGGGGTCGCGCAGACGCCGCCACCCCGCCCCTCGGACTCTCGACCGCTGCGCCTGGCTCAGGGGCCGTAGTACACGACCTGGAGCTGTGCGGAGAAGTGCTTCCAGCTGTTCGGTCCCATGACGCCGTCGAGCGGCCCGGTGTAACCGTTCCCGCGCGCCATCGCCTGCATCTCCGCCCACATGCAGCGGTCCGGTGTGCCGGTCGACCAGGTCGCCGGGATATATGCGCGCGCGGACGCCGCCGCCGGGTTGGTCACGACCACCCCTTCGCCTCGTGTATCCTTGTTGAGGCTCGTCAAGAGCCTTCGGGGTGTGGCGCAGCTTGGTAGCGCGCTTCGTTCGGGACGAAGAGGCCGCAGGTTCAAATCCTGTCACCCCGACCACAAGAAGGAGCCCCCTCCGTTCGGAGGGGGCTCCTTCGTTTTGCGCCCTGCGATGTGAACCCCATGGCGCGCTCGGCGTGTTGCCGCGGACGTCCTCAGAAATGCCGACTAGGTGGACCGTGATCACGTTCGATAGAGATAACGGGGGGGCCGAAGCGCGTCGAGCACGGCCAGGGGGAGTCGATGATGACGCATGCACGTGCGCGAGCGAAGCGGATTCGCGGCGCGATCGCGGGGATCGCCGTGGCGCTGCTGGCGACAGCGGTGATGTCGGCACCGGCAGCCGCTGAGACCGATGTTCCAGACGGCGCAGCTCAGGCCACGCCGGCTCCCGCACCGAAACAACACGATGACGCAGTCCCGAGCCCTCAACGTGACACGCTGCTCGGGCAAGGGTGGGAGACGTCGAACGACCGTGCCGTCGTGGGAATCGCATCTCCCGACGGGTATGTCATCATGTCTGCCGAATCGAAGACCGGCTACAAATGGCAGACGGTCGCTACCCTTCATACCGCCGGCGTGACAGCGGACTCCTGGATCGGCAACCTCTGCCTGACTGCCGATGGCGCCTATGCCGTCGCTGTCTACGGCCCCCGAGCGACGACCAATCGCGAAGCAGGGATGTACCAGGGTGGGTCCGCCGCGGCCGTGAACGTCGGCACCGGCGAGGTCCGTGCGCTGGGCTTCGGCTACACCATGGCGTACTTCAACCCGGGCTGCGGGGTCGACCACAAGGTCGCGCTCACGGCATACTCCGACGATGGCCGGACTCGAGTCAGCCAATTCGACGCCGCCACAGGCACGATGGAGACATCGGCGACCGTGAACGCGCAGGTCACCTCCGCGGTCCCGACGGCTTCCGGAGTCATCGGCGCGACCCAGGGCGCGCTCGTCAGGGTCACCGAGGGTGCGACGACCGCGATCGTCGGGGCGACCGGAACTCCGCGTGACCTGACAGTCGTCAGGGCCGGCCTGGCGTACGTCGACTCGAACGGGACGTCCGCCACCGCGCGACTGGTCGACGCTGCAGGCGGCACGAGCACGCCTCTCGCCTCGGGGAGCTCAGGCGACGTCAGCGTCTCCCGAGACGCCCACGGCACTGTCTACGCCGCCGGAAAGGTCGATGGCAGAGCCCGGTCCGTTCACAAGGTCGCGATCACCAAGCCGCATCAGATCGTCTCGTCCGACGGACGCCTCGCGATCGATGCGCCACGTCCGTACCTCGTCGCCGGTGAGGGCGCCCCGGACGTCCAGGTGGAGATCTCGGGTCGCAGCCTGACGACCGGCAAGGACCTCACGCTCACCGCACCGGTGGCCGAGGCCCAGCCGGCACAAGGCACGGACGCCCAGGGTGATGCAACCCGCCGATCGGTCACAGCGTCCGGGTCGGGGTCGAGTGCGCTGGAGCCGGAGCGGGCGTGCGCCGTTCCTCGCAACGACCCGCACAATCAGGCGCTTCAGCCGAAGCCGCGCCAGGTCGAGTGGGCGGTCGACCAGTTGGTCACGGGTTCTCTGACGTTGCAGCGACCCGCCAACTGGAAGAACCTCGGGATGGCCGCGTACTCGCCGTCGTCGATGTTCCCGTTGCCTGCGCTGTCCGGCGGAGGGACCATCCCGGCTCAGATCCTCCTCGGGATCGCGGCGCAGGAATCCAACCTCTGGCAGGCGTCCCGCTATGTCACCCCGGGCGTGACGGGCAACCCCTTGGTAGGGAACTACTACGGCAACGACGTCACCTCCGACGGCGACGACTTCTGGAGCGTCGATTGGAACAAGGCCGACTGCGGGTACGGGGTCATGCAGCTCACCGACGGGATGCGACGCGCGGGAATGGAACGAGACGGGGAGGTCGCCCTTCCCGAGAACAAGCAGCGAGCGATCGCCCTCGACTATGCGGCGAACATCGCCGCCGGGGCCCAGCTGCTGGCACAGAAGTGGAACCAGACCCGGGCAGGCGGGGTGAAGATCAACAACGGCGATCCCGCCTACCTCGAGAACTGGTTCGCCGCGGTCTGGGCGTACAACACCGGGTTCCACCCCGACGACGGGTCCGGTGCGTGGGGGCTCGGATGGTTGAACAACCCGCGCAATCCGCTGTACCCGGATTACCGCGGATCCTTCCTCGACGGGCACCCGGAAGACGCGGCCTCGCCGCAGGACTGGCCATATCCGGAGAAGGTGCTCGGGTTCGCCGCGCATGCGCTCGAACTTCCGGAGAGCGACACGAGTCTCGTTGCCGCGTTCCGCACAGCGTGGTGGCCGGCGAGTGACGGCCAGGACGGCACGGTGAACCGTCGCAACGTCAAGCCGCCGACCACCCTCTTCTGTGTGGCCGCTCTCAACAACTGCGATGTGACGCAGGTGGTGGACCCCGGCGACGGAGACCGCCCCGGCAACTGCGTGCACAAGGATTCTGCCGGGAACTACGACCTCAAATGCTGGTGGCACAGCCCCGCGACCTGGAAGGTCGACTGCGACGAGACGTGCGGGCAGGAGTTCATCCGCTTCGACCCGGGCTGGGAGTACCAGGCCGATGCGGCGAGCTTCCCCCCGAACTGCGGCCGCAGCGGGCTTCCCGCCAACGCGCTGATCGTCGACGATGTCCCTGCCGGTACGGCTCCTGTGCTGGACGCGGCGAGCGGCCAGCGCTCCTGCTCGCCGACCGCGACGACCGGTTCCTTCGCCTTCTCGTTCCCCGTCCAACCGAACGGGACCGTTCCCGCGAAGATGGACCTCCACCAGCTCGGCGCCGGACTCAACGATCACTTCCATTTCAGCCACGTCAACACGCCAGGGCCTCTCGGCGACCGGCTGAAGATCTCCGGCACATGGTCGCTCGGACAATCCCTCAACCAATGGACCCGAGTCCTCGTCCATATGCCGGACCACGCCGGGTGGACAAACCAGGCGCTGTACACGATCGACAACGGCGCCGGCCAGACCCAGCAACGGTCCCTCCTCCAGCGCAACTTCGCCAATAAGTGGGTCTCGCTCGGAGTGTTTCAGATGAACGGCGTCCCGTCCGTGTCGCTGTCCAACACCACATTCGATCGGGACGCATCGGGTCTCATCGACATCGCCTGGGATGCCGTCGCATTCGAGCCTCTCCCGGCCAAACCGCGGGACTTCTACGTGGCGCTCGGGGATTCGTACTCGTCAGGGGAAGGGGCGTCGGCCCTCGACGGCTCGGACTTCGATCGAGCGACCGACCACGGCGGCTTCCTCGACCCGGACACCGCCGACCACATCAACAACTGTCACCGTTCGAGTCAGGCGTGGCCGAGGAAGGCGGACATCGACGGCACGTTCAGAAGCGTCGGACAGCGGCAGGATGGCTTGGATCCGACACTCGACTTCCAGTTCCTCGCCTGCGCCGGCGCACAGACGCAGCACATGCTCCCGTATCGGGGACTGGCGAACCCGCCCAGCGACGGTTCCGGGCACGTCGGAGACAAGCCGCAGAATGGGATGCTCACCCAGTTGGACAGCGGATTCCTGGACGCGAACACGACTCTGGTGAGCCTCTCGATCGGAGGAAACGACATCAACTTCGGTCCGATCTTCCTCACCTGCATCGTCGCGGCGACGACCCCCGTCCCGTGCAACATGGCCCCCATCCTCACCACGGGCGACACCGTGGGGGCGGAAGAGGCAACGAAGGACCGTGTGCAGAACCAGGTCCCGACATCGATCACGACGATTCTGACCGAGATCCACAAGAAGGCGCCGAATGCCAAGATCGTCCTGATGGGGTACCCCGAACTGTTCCAGTCCGGTTCCGGCTGCGTCTTCATCGACGACCTCCAGCGCGGCTGGCTGAACGAGACGGCATATCTGCTGGCGACGGCCATGCAGAGCGGCCTCACGGCGTACCAGGCGGCGAACCCCGGCGCACCGGCGTCGACCTTCGCCAATCCGATGCCGGCGTTCGACGGGCACAACCTGTGCACCGCGGACAACTACGTCAACGGGATCGTCACGCAGCTGACCCCCGGAGACACCTACGCGATCACGGTTCCGCTCAGCGGCGCGCAAGTGGGACTGTCCATGCAGTCCTTCCATCCGAACAAGGCAGGCACCACCGCGTACGCCGGCGTCTTCAACGTGGCGGTGCAGACGATCGGCTACCGATGAGCGAACCCGACAGGACCGGCGCCGGAACGCCGACCGACGCTCAGGGCGCCTCCTCGGTCCGTTCACGGTCGAGCTTCAACCGGTTCGGCATCGCGGGCATCCTGACGGCCATCCTCGCCTGGGCCGTCTCCTTCGTTCCCTATGCGGCGTCGGGCGAGCCTCGTGGGAGCTTCCTCGGAGTGGTGATCGCCGTCGCCGGGGTGGTGCTCGGCGCGGTCGGGCTCTCGCCGCGTCATGGGGAGCGCATCACGCCGATCGTCGCCCTCGTGCTGAACGCTGTCAGCTTCGTGGTGATCGCCTACTTCGTCGTCGCGTACACCATTCCGACGCTTTTGCTGTGGTCGTTCCAGTGATCTGCGTCAGAAGGCGTCGCCTAGAACGCGTCGGGCCGCGCGAACTCCGCCGTCGCATACCGCGACTCCGGGTCGATGTGGGCGCGGACGAGCGGGAGGGTCCGCTGGATCGCGGTGTCGATCCGGCCGCGCAGGTCGTCGGAGGCGATCGCGTAGTCGGCGAAGTCGGACTCGGCCGCGTAGATGCCGAGCGGCAGCGTCAGCGACTGGAAGAAGCCGAACAGCGGGCGCATCTGGTGCTCCACGAGCAGCGCGTGCCGGTCGCTTCCACCGGTCGCGGTGAGCACGATCGGCTTGTCGACGAGGGCGTACTGGCCGATCTGGTCGAAGAACAGCTTGAACAGGCCGGTGTACGTCGCGCGGTAGGCCGGTGAGCCGACGACAATGATGTCGGCGCGCTCGACCGCCTCCAGCGCCTCCACCACCTGCGGGCTGAGCTGGTTGCGGAAGGGCGCGGCGCCCAGGTCGGGGAGCAGCGGGGCCAGCTCGATGGTGCGGGCCGAGCCGCCCGTCGCCTCCGCAAACGCGTGCGTGACCTCGTCGACGAGGACCGTCGTGCGGGACGGCCGCGTCGGGCTGCCGCTCACGCCGACGACCGAGGGTGCGTATGCCATGCGGGGACCGCCTTCACTCACGGGGCTGGGGATGCGGCTACGCTACCCGCGCGCCTCCGCGACCGCCCCTGCGCGCGTCACACGCCGTCATGCGCCGCCGTACAGCCCCGCCACGATCTCGAGCGAGCGGATGCGGCCCTCGACCGTCGCCGCGCCCGAGGCGATCATGAGCTCGTCCACCTCGGTGGAGGCCAGCAGCGCGTCGAGGCGCCGCTCGACCTCCTCGGGCGTCCCGATGGCCTGACGCGCGTTGCGGGAGGCGATGAACTCCTCCTCGAGCGGGGTGAACTCGTAGGCGAGCGCCTCCTCCACGCTGACCGGCTCCGGCTTCAGGCCGCGACGCATCCGGAGGAACGACAGCTGGCCCGGGAGGGACTGGGCGCGCACGACCTCGGGGTCGTCGTCGGACACCACGTTGACGGCGATCATCGTGTGCGGCTCGGTCAGCAGGTCGCTCGGCTCGAAGCGCTCGCGGTACAGCTGGAGGGCCGCCTCGGTGTTGTCGCCGGCGAAGTGGTGGGCGAAGGCGAATGGGATGCCAAGCGCCGCCGCCACCTGCGCGCTGTAGCCGCTCGAACCGAGCAGCCAGATCTGCGGCGGGTCGCCGAGGCCGGGCACGGCGGTGATGGTGTGCATCGGGTTGGCGTCGCTCATCCCGCCGTAGAAGAAGCCGAACAGGTCGAGGAGCTGCTGCGGGAAGTCCTCGACGCCGAGGCCCTCCTCGCTGCGGCGCAGCGCCATGGCGGTCGCGCCGTCGGTGCCGGGCGCCCGGCCGATGCCGAGGTCGATGCGATCGCCGTAGAGCGCGCGCAGGGTGCCGAACTGCTCCGCGACGACCAGCGGGGCGTGATTCGGGAGCATCACGCCGCCCGAGCCCACCCGGATGCGGTCCGTGGCGGCCGCGACGCCCGCGATGAGCACGGCGGGGGCGCTGGAGGCGATGCCCGGCATCCCGTGGTGCTCGGCGACCCAGAACCGCTGGTAGCCGAGCCCTTCCGCCGCCTGGGCGAGCCGGACGGTGCCGTGGACGGCGTCGGCGTTGGAGCCGCCCGCCGGGCGGTAGGCGAGGTCGAGGACGTTGAGGGGGATGCGGGAAGAGCTCACCTCAAGGGCAACCCGGGGGCGGCGCGTCGGATTCCCGGCCGGCCCGAGGTGCCGGTGGCGGCCCGGTCAGGATTCAGGAGGCGCGGACCTTGCGCACCCACGCCGCGATCGCGACCGACAGGAGCCCGAGCGCCAGCAGCCCTCCGCCCAGTCCCGCCGCCCACGCGGCGATCGTGGAGCCGGTCGCCGCGAGCCCCTGCGCTCCCGGGTCGGAGACGGTGACCGCCGTGTCCTGCGGCAGCACGGTGAGCGAGACGGCGCAGACGTGACTGCTGGCCTCTCCCCTGCCGACGATCGAGTACACGCCGGAGGCGCTCGACGGGAGCGTCACCGTCAGCACATCGCTGCCGTCGGCGTTCGCCTGCTTCGTGAAGTGGACGGTGCTGGTGGAGGCGAGCCGGATGCTCGCGCCGTTCTGACCGGAGGCCGTCCAGTCGATCAGCTCGTTCGGCGCCCAGGTGCCCGGGACGCAGATCACCCTCGCGGTGCCTCCCGCCTGGACCACGCTGGTGTCGAGCTTGCAGGGGGCGCCCTGCGTGTAGTCCTCGGCATGGGCGGCGACGGGCGCGGCGAGGAGCAGCGCTGCGGTCACGGCGATCGCCGCCAGGAGCTTCTTGAACATAGCGGCCTCCCGCCGTCGTTATTGACTAATCCTCACTTTATGCCCGTTGTGCAGTCGACGGCAATGGGCGCGACGGCGGGCCCCACCCCCACATCGGGGGTCGAACCGTCCCCGGGAAGGGTCGGGGTCGCCCTCACCGACAGGCCGGTGCCCGTCTGCTGCACGCCGAGGAAGGTGATGTCGAACGTCTTCGACTGACCGGGAGCGAGCAGGGAGGTGACCAGCGACACCGGTCGCGAGCGGTCGGTGCCCGACACCACCGAGCCCGACGGCTTCCCGTCGCTCAGCGTCGAGGCCAGCAGCCCGCCGGCCGGGCCGTAGACCGCGACGCGCGTGACGATCGAGCCGGGGGCGACCCCGTTCCAGCCTCCGCCCGTGACGTACGCGGGGAGGGCCGCGCCCGCGTCGGCCGGCGCGCGGTTGGTCAGCGTGACGCGCACCTGGATCGTCGGGGCGCCATCCGCCCGGCACACCGCGGCGCCGGCGGACACGCTGGTGGCGAGGTAGTAGTCCATCTTGGCGCCGGTGGCGTCGTTGAAGTAGACGCCGATGCCCGCCGTCGAGCGGGTCGACTCCGGCAGGCCGCCGGCGAGGGAGGTCGTGGCGAGCACCGCCTGCTCGTCCGGGTGGGCGCTCCACAGCAGAAGGCGGCCGGACGCGCCCGAGTCGGCCAGCGAACGCACGAGAGCGGAGCCGTCGACCGGCCCGCCGCCCTGCCCGGTCATCCGCGCGAAGACCGCGGCGGCGGCGGAGGCGAAGAAGGCGTCCTGCTGCGCCGGCTCGGCGTAGTGGGCGTAGACGCTGCTGAGCAGGAGCGGGACGGCGGTGCCCGCCTCCAGCGCCTCTCCGGTCGGCAGGGTGACGGGTCCGGTCGCGCGCAGCAGCGCGCTCAGGACGACGGGGTCGACGGCGACGACGCCGTCCACGGCGCCGCCGTGCGTCTGCCGCCACATGGCGGAGACGGTCGTGGCCGCGAGCGGGAAGTCGGGCGTGAGGTTCGCATCCTGGAGGTAGCGGCCGACCAGCGGGCCGAAGAGCCCCTGGGTGGCGTCGGGAACGCTCGTGACCGCCACCGGCCACGGACCGATCGAGGAGCCGGAGGCCTGGGCGACCAGCGAGATCGCGCCGGCGTCGGCGCGCACCAGGGCGATGGAACCGATGAGGCCGCCGGTGGCGCGCAGCTCCGCCGGATTCTGCGCGACGAGGAGGTACTGCCGCGGCCCGTCCGCGCCGAGCATGGGCGGGAGGAGGCGCGCGCTGGTCGCGATGGCGTCGATCGAGGGGCGCGTCTCGGTGAAGAATCCGCGGAGGCGCCCGACCCCCGACGACACCGGTTCGAGAGTCGCGCCGAGATCCAGACCGCGCACGCTGGTCTCGGCCCTCGCGAAGGCGCGTTGCGCCGCCTCCGCCGCCGGCTGCGCGGCGACGAGCGGCGCCAGGTCGACCCTGCCGCCCGCGATGGAGAGCGTGCGCGGGTCGGCCGAACGGGCGACGCCGAGCAGTGGCTGGACGACCTCCGCCGACACGGTCTGCGCCGCATCCGCGGCGACCCGGACGGCCGTGAGGTTGGGGCCGGCCCACGGCACGACCTCGGCGGCGCGCCAGACGGGGTCGCCGGTGAGGGAGGCTGCGGCGTCGGTGTGCCGGCGCAGCTCGGTCGCCGCCGCCTGGGCCCGGTCCACATCGCCGTCGAGGACGGCCGCCTTGACCGCCTGCGCGGCGGGGAGGGCCGCCGTCAGCTCACCGCGTGCGAGCACCCCGCGGATGCCGATCCAGCCCACCACCGCGGCCGCCGCGAGCACGAGGACGACCGCGACGAGCGTTCCCCAGCGTCGTCTGCGGCGGCGAGGCGGGTCGGCCTCCGCCTCATCCGGAGGAGCCTGTTCGCGCGTGAGACCGATCGCCATGAGGACAAAGGTAACAAATCCTCATTTTTCCTGCCCTCCCCCGGGCGGGGGCGGGATCAGCCGACGTCCGTGTCGGCGATCAGGTGAAGTCGGGGTCGGGCTCGCTCTCGTACACGGCTCCGGCCTCCACCGGCCAGCGCCGGCGCCCGTTGTTGAGCACGCCCCGGCTCTCCTGCAGGTAGCAGTTGCCGCAGAGGGACTCGTAGCTCACGGATGCGCCGTCGATGGCCACCTGGTCGCCGTCGAACACGAAGACGTCGTCGATCTTGCGGGCGTTGAAGATCGCCTTGCGGCCGCAGCGGCAGATGGTCTTGAGCTCCTCGAGGCTGTGCGCCACCTCCAGCAGCCGACGGCTCCCGGGGAACGCGACGGTCTGGAAGTCGGTGCGGATGCCGTACGCGAGCACGGGGATGTTCTCCAGCAGCGCGATCCGGAGCAGGTCGTCGACCTGCGCCTCGGTCAGGAACTGGGCCTCGTCGACGAGGAGGGCGCTGACATCGGTGCCGAAGCGCTTGATCGTCCGCTCACGGTGCTGCTGGAACCTCCCGTAGGCGTCCGTCTCCGGCGAGATCAGGAAGTCGACCTGGCGCTGCACGCCCAGCCGGGAGAGGATGCCGAGGTCGCCCTTGGTGTCGATCGACGGCTTGGCGAGCAGCACCCGGTGGCCGCGCTCCTCGTAGTTGTAGGCCGCCTGCAGCATGGCGGTGCTCTTGCCGCTGTTCATCGCCCCGTAGCGGAAATACAGTTTTGCCACGGATCGATCCTATGCGGATCAGGTCAGGTAGCCGTCTTCCGCCGCCCGGCGAATCAGGTCGGCGCGCGAACTGGTCGGGCGGCCCGCCTTGCCGTACTTCTCGCGCACCCGGCGCAGGTACGTCTTCGCGGTCTCGTACTGCACGTTCATGGCCTGCGCGACCTCGGAGGTCGTGCGGCCGTCCGCGTAGAGGATGAGCGCCTGCCGCTCGCCGTCGCTGAGCCGCGGCCGGGCCGTCTCCGGCACGGCAGGACGCGGCCGCCACACCGGCGCGGGGGCGGGCGTGCGGGCGGCCGCCTCACCCATCGCCGCGTGCGCCGCGGCGATCAGCTCGGCCATCGGCTGCGCCTTGGTGACGTAGGCGACGGCGCCGGCGGCCATCGCGGCGTCGCGGTCCTCCTGCGTGTCGACGGCGCTCAGCACCACGACCTTGGCGCCGGCCGCGCGGCAGGTGCGCACCCGCGCACCGATGCTGACCGACTCACGCAGCTGCAGGTCCATGATCACGAGGTCGGTCGGGAAGGCGTCGCTGTGCACCAGCTCCAGCCAGCTGCCGGCGCGCAGCACGAGGTCGAACTCGGGGGCGTTGCGCTCGATCCACGACGCGAGACTGTCGAGCAGGATCTCGTGGTCGTCGAGGATCGCCAGCCGGATCGGCGGCGCAGCGGGGTCCGTCGACACGACGGGAGTATCGCTCGTGGTGCTCATGATCTGGCTCCAGCGTAGGCGAAGCGGACGACGAGCTCGTCCTCCTGCTGCGCGAGGCGTGCGTCGAACGACACGGAGCGCAGCGCCCCGACGAACGGGATGAGCGCGCGCCGCACCTCCCGCGGCGGCTGCTGCACCCGCGCCGTCAGCACGAACTGCGGCAGCTCCGGGCGCGAGACCGCGATGCGGAGGGTGTCGGCGTCGAGCCCCGGGAGCGCGGCGACGGTCGCCACGAGCGCTCCGACGACGGCGCGCTGCTCCTCCGTGAGGGCGCGGTCGAGCCTGGCCGGATCGTCGACCCGCGAGCCGATCGTCGGCGGGGCGCCGCGGCGGGCCGCGAGGGCCATCATGATCGTGTCGTCCAGCCAGGTGCGCTCGACCGCGGCGACGGAGAAGGTGCGGACGCGCTCGGCGAGCCGCGCGGCCCGCTTCCGGGTCTCCGTGGTCACCTCACCACCCGCGAGAAGGCCGGCGAGGAAGGGGACGGCGGCCACGTTGAGCGCCGAGATCCGCTCCTGCTCGATCATGCGCCGCGCGGTCTGCCGCTGCTCGGCCTCCAGCCTGGCCTGGCCGGCGCGCGCGATCTCGCGCCAGCGCAGCGTCTCGCCGGTCATCGTCCAGGCGTAGCCGGCTCCGGCGCAGGCGAGCGCGATGAGCGGCGTCGCGGCGACGGACGCGTACACCAGCCGGTCGGTCGCGATGACGAGCGACGGCGCTTGGAGAGCCGCGAGCGTCCCGAGGACCGCCGCGCTCAGCACGGCCCCGCCCAGCACCTCCAGCACCGGCCGGTACAGCGGCATCACCGTGAGCAGCAGCGCGACGGCGATGTGCCCCCAGTCGTCCTGGATGCGCTCGTTGCGGCCCCACACCGCGGCGTCGCTGAGGCAGGCGGCTGCGAGCACGGTCGTGAGCACCGACGCGTGCGTCCACCGCCCGATCGGCGCCGACCCCGGGCGGGCGCGGACAGCGGCGACCGTCATCCCGAGCACGAGCAGCACGATGGCGACCACGGCGAGCGCCGGGTCGCGCAGCTGGTCGTGGTGGGAGAGCGTCGAGGACACCGCGTAGCCGACGGCGACCGCGCCGACGAGCGGCAGCAGGAGCCACGCGGACTGGGCGCCGAGCGGGTCCAGCCGCTGCGGGGTGCGCTCGACGGGCGCCGAGCGGAGGCGCACGAGCGTCTCCGGCACCAGCCCGGCGGCCCCTCGGGCCGTCATCCGGTCTCCCCCTCGCGCTCGGGCGTCGGGCAGGGGACGACGATGATCACCGTCGTGCCGACGCCCTCGCTGGAGTAGATGGTCACCGTGCCGCCCACGCGCGCGACCCGGTCGTCGACCGACTGGCGCAGCCCGAGCCGGTCGGCGGCGGCGCCGCCCGCCGGGAACCCGCGGCCCTCGTCCACCACCATCACGGAGACGGCGTCGCCGTCCGCCGACAGCGCGACCTCGGCAGTCGGGCTGCCGGAGTGCCGCAGCACGTTCACCAGGCACTGCCGCACGGCGAGGCCGACCGCCCGCTGGGCCGCCGGATCCAGGCGCCCGATCAGCCCGCGGTCGCCCGAGACGTCGACCGCCAGACCCTCGTCGCGCGCGGCCTCGATCGCGCGGTGCAGCTCGCTGTCGTACCAGGGGCCGTCGCCGGTGGGGCCGCCCCGGCGCCGGGCGCCCGTGCCGGGATTGACGCCGGCGTCGGCACGGCCGCCACCGTCGACGATCGAGCCGGCACCGGCCGGGTCGGCGCCGCCGGGTGCGTCGCCGACCGGGAGGGTGTCGCCGAGTCCGCGCAGATCCGTCTCGATGCGCTGCCGCAGCCGATCGGGCAGCGGGCCCTCCGCGGTGGCGGCGACGGCGAGGAGGTCGCTGAGCACGGTGTCGTGCGTGTCCGCCGCGAGGTCGGCGATCGCCTCCCTCCGCAGGTCGACCAGTCGTGCGTCGCGGACCGCGCGGTGGATGGCCGACTGCGGCCGGGCTCGCACGCCGCGCGTCAGCCCGTCGAACGCCAGCACGCCGACCAGCAGCAGGTAGGCGCCGAGCGAGACGGCCTCTGGCAGGAACGCCCGGCCGACCGTCCGCGCGGCGAGCAGCACCGCCGCCTCGGCCAGGGCGAAGCCGAGCGTGCCCCAGAGGATGCCCGCGAGCGTTCCCGTGCCGGTGCCGCCGACCAGCGTCATGGCCACGATCGGCAGGGCCACGACGAACAGCTGGGTGTCGCGGTAGGCGGGGTTCGCCGCGAGCAGCGCCACCGTGTAGAAGTAGGTGCACACCGCGCCGACGAGGAGATAGGCGACGGTGAGGCCGACGGTCCGGCCGCGGGCCAGCAGGGCCAGGAGCGCGACCATCGGCACGAGCGTGAGCAACGTGAGCCACGAGGAGGCACCGCCTCCGTCGCGCAGGGCGGGGACCGCGATGTTGAAAACGGCGGCGGCGAGGCACACCAGGCCGGCCCAGCGGGCGGCCGTCGCGATGGCGCGCGAGTTCGCACTGCGGGACAGGTGACTCGGAAGGCCGAGCGACACGCGGCCTCCCTCGAGCGCGTGGACGGGCCGGCACCGCCGGCCGGACGCCGCCTCCGGGCGCCCCTCGGGATTATGGCACCGCCCCGGGGTGATGTGTACCCCGGACACGGCGGGATGTACCCCGTCGGAACATGCCGTGCCGTCGGAACAGCCGTCGTCAGAACAGCGTCGGCTGCACCCCGAGGTTCACGAGCGACGCGCCCAGCAGCGCGGCCTCGTCGGGCGCCTCGTCCGTTCCGCCATCGCTGCCGGCATCGGCGCCGGCGAGCACGCGACGCTCGCCGTCCGCGTCGCGCAGCATTCCAAGTGCGGAGGCACGCACCTCGGGGAACGCCTTCGCGGGCGCGGCCGCGGTCACCCCGGCCGACGACTTCACGCCGCCGGTCAGCGGATCCTCCTCGCCGCGCTGCAGGCCGTGCGCCCGGATGAGCGGCTTCATGCGCGCGGCGAGCCACTGCCGGTACTCCTTCGGCGCGTAGGTGCCGCGGCCGTACATCTGCCGGTAGCGCGGCAGGAGCTCGGGATGCTCGCGGCCGAGCCAGAGGTAGTACCACTCCTTCACACCCGGCTTGAGGTGGAGGGCGGTGTACAGCACCGACGTCGCCCCCGCCTCCTTCGCCTGCCGCAGCGCCTCGTCGAGGTGCGCGCGGGTGTCGGTGAGGTACGGGAGGATCGGCATGAGGAACACCGAGCAGTCGAGCCCGTGCTCCCGGACGGCCGTGACCGTGGCGAGCCGCGCCTTCGTCGTCGGCGTGCCCGGCTCGACGGACTGCTGCAGCTCGTCGTCGTACACCGCGATCGACATCGCGAGATCGACGGGAACGCGCTTCGCGGCGTCCGCCAGCCGGTCGAGATCGCGCCGCAGCAGCGATCCCTTGGTCAGGATGCTGAACGGCGTGCCCGAGTCGGCGAGCGCGTCGATGATCCCCGGCATGAGCGCGTACCGCCCCTCCGCCCGCTGATACGGGTCGGTGTTCGTGCCGAGGGCGACCGGATGCCGCGCCCAGCTGGGCTTCGCCAGCTCTTTGCGCAGCACCTCGGCGACGTTGACCTTGACGATGATCTCCTGGTCGAAGTCCTTGCCCTGGTCGAGCTCGAGGTACGAATGGGTGGGCCGGGCGAAGCAGTACACGCACGCGTGCGAGCAGCCGCGGTAGGGGTTGATGGTCCAGCCGAACGGCATCGGCCCTCCCCCGCCCGGGATCTTGTTGAGCGCCGACTTCGCGAGCACCTCGTGGAACGTGATGCCCGCGAAGTCGGGCGTGCGCACCGAGCGCACGAGGTTGTTGAGCCGCGCGAGCCCGGGCAATGTGGACGGCGCCTCCGCCGTCAGCTCCTGCCCGCTCCATCTCATGCAGCTATTCGAACATATGTTCGAATCGACGTCAAGCGGCGCGCAGCGGCACCTCCTCCCCCTCCCACCGTGACCGCAGCCAGCGGTCGTGACTCGCCACGACCACCGCGCCGGGGTAGGCGCCCAGCGCCTCCTCCAGTTCGGTCGCCAGGGTCAGCGACAGGTGGTTGGTGGGCTCGTCGAGAAGGAACAGGTGCGGCGGCCTGGCGAGGATCAGCGCGAGCGCGAGCCGGCGCTGCTGGCCGACCGAGAGCGCGCCGGACGGGCGGTCGAGATCGCGCGGGGCGATCAGGCCGAGCGAGGTCAGCGGCACCGCCTCCGCCCGCCGCTCCCCCAGCGTCTCCGCGTAGATGCGGCGCGGGGAGGCCGCCGGGTCGGCGAAGCGCACGTCCTGCTCCAGCAACCCCACGCGCAGCCCCCGCCGGCGCTGGATCGACCCGGCGGCCGGCTCCAGCCGTCCCGCCACCGCGGCGAGCAGCGTCGACTTGCCTGCGCCGTTCGCCCCGGTGACGAGGAGGCGCGCCTGCGGCTCGACGGTGAACTCGTCCACTGCGAGCCGGCCGGGCACGCGCACACCGCGCGCCTGCACGAGGAGCCCCGACTCGTCGCCGAGCGGCTGGAACCCCGGCGGGATGCCCGTGAAGCTGAGCACCGCGGGCGGCTTGCGCACCTGCGTGCGCTCCAGCTCCTCCCGGCGGCCGGCGGCGTTCTTGATGCGGCGGCTGATCTGGCGGTCGAGCGCGTTGCCCTTCACCGACTTCACGAACTTGTCGTTGTCGCGTACCTTGCCCGACCAGGCGATCGAGCGCGCGGTGACGTCGACGGCGTGCTGGAGCGCCTTCAACTCGTTCTGCTCGTCGGCGAACTGCTTCTCCCAGCGCGCCCGCTCGGCCGCCTTCGCGGCGAGGTAGTCGGTGTAGCCGCCGCCGTAGATGGTCGTGCCGGAGCGCGCGGGGTCCAGATCGAGCAGCCCGGTGGCGACCGCGTCGAGGAAGGCGCGGTCGTGGCTGGCGAACACGACCGGCCCGCCCCAGCCGAGCAGCTGGCGCTCCAGGAACGCCGCCGCCTGGTCGTCGAGGTGGTTCGTCGGCTCGTCGAGCAGCAGCGCGTCCGGCCGGGCCAGCAGCAGGGCCGCGAGGGCGAACCGCGAGCGCTGGCCTCCCGACACCTCGCCGACCCGGCGGTCGAGCGGGATGGCGCCGACCCCCAGACCGTCGAGCAACTCGTCCCGCCGGGCGTCCACGCTCCAGATCTCCGCACGCTCGGCCGCGTCCAGCGCGACGTCGTAGCGGGTGGACGCTGCTGCGTCGCCGTCCGCGAGCGCCGCCGCAGACGACTCCAGCTCACGCTCGATGGCGCGCACCTCGGCGAGGGCGTCCTCGATCAGGGCGCCGAGCGTCTCCTCGGGCCGGAACCGGACCTCCTGCCACAGGAAGCCCAGCCGCGGCGGCCGCGAGACGACCCCGGAGTCCGGGGCCTCGACGCCGGCGAGCACGCGCAGCAGGGTGGACTTGCCGACGCCGTTCTCGCCGATCAGGCCGAGCCGGGTGCCGGGTCCGACGGTCAGCGACACGTCGGTGAGCACGCGGCGGTCGCCGTACGAGAGCGAGACGCCGTCCGCGCGCAGGGGTGTGAGAGTGATCGTTGGCATGAGAGCCGCCTTCCGGGCGCTCCTGATGGAGCCGACTCCCGCCGGGCACATGCCGTCGCTGAGCTGCGCTGGAGCGCTGTGAACGCGATGACCGCTGAAGGGTCACGTCACTCAGGTCGACGGCGCCTCGGGCGCGGGACGAGAGGAGATTCTCACTTCATAGCCCGACGACCATAACAGCCGATCGCCGGGCTTGTCCACTTCCGGGAGCTACGCGGTCAGCGCCTTCTGCGCCAGACCGAGCGTCTCGGCCGTCTCCGCCAGCACGCGCCGTGCCTCGTCCGGCCGGTCGTTGAGCGTGGTGCCCATCGTCGGGATCAGGTCCTTCAGCGTCGGCACCCACCCCTCGTACCGGTCGGGGAAGCAGCGCTTCAGCAGGTCGAGCATGATCGGGACGGCGGTGGAGGCGCCGGGCGACGCGCCCAGCAGGCCCGCGATCGAGCCGTCCTCGGCCGCGACGACCTCGGTTCCGAACTGCAGCACGCCGCCCTTCTTCGCGTCCTTCTTCATGACCTGGACGCGCTGGCCGGCGGTGATGAGCTCCCAGTCCTCGCTCTTTGCGGTGGGCATGAACTCCTGCAGCGCCCGCAGCTTCTTGGCGCGGTTCGCCAGCAGCTCGCCGACGAGGTACTTGATCAGGTCGAAGTTGTCGCGGGCGACCGCGAGCATCGGGCCGAGGTTGCCTGGCCGCACCGAGCCAAGCAGGTCGAACCACGAGCCCGTCTTCAGGAACTTGGGGCTGAATCCGGCGTACGGGCCGAACAGCAGCGAGGTCTCGCCGTCGACGACGCGGGTGTCGAGGTGCGGCACCGACATGGGAGGCGCGCCGACGGCGGCCTTGCCGTACACCTTCGCCTGGTGCTGGGCCACGATCTTCGGGTCCGTGGTCCGGAGGAACTGACCGGAGATCGGGAACCCGCCGAAACCGTTGATCTCGGGGATGCCGGACTTCTGCAGCAGGTGCAGCGCGCCTCCACCGGCGCCGACGAACACGAACCGCGCCGTGACCTCGGACCTGTTCTTGCCGACCTCGTGCATGACCTTCAGCCGCCAGAGGCCGTCGTTGGTGCGCTTGATGCTGCGCACCTGGTGGTTGAGCGCGAGTTCTGCGCCGCGCTCGACCAGGTTGTCGACCAGCGAGCGGGTCAGCGCGCCGAAGTCCACGTCGGTGCCCGAGGTGGAGCGGGTGGCCGCGATGCGCTGCTTGGCGTTGCGCTTCTTGGTCAGCAGCGGGGTCCACTCGCCGATGACGGCCGGGTCCTCCGAGTACTCCATGTCCTCGAACAGCGGCTGCTCCTTGAGCGCCTCGAAGCGCTTGCGCAGGTAGCGGACGTTGTCACGGCCGCGCACGAACGTCATGTGCGGCGTCGGGTTGATGAAGGTGTTCGGCTCCGGCAGGTCGCCTGCCGCCACCAGGCTCGCCCAGTACTGGCGGCTCAGCTGGAACTGCTCGTTGATGCTGATCGCCTTGGCCGGGTCGACGGAGCCGTCGGAGGCCTCCGGCATGTAGTTCAGCTCGCAGAGGGCGGCGTGTCCGGTACCGGCGTTGTTCCACGGGTTCGAGCTCTCCTGGGCGACGGCGCCCAGACGCTCGTAGATGCGGATGCTCCAGTCGGGCTGCACGCGCTGGATCAGCGACCCCAGCGTCGCGCTCATGATGCCGCCGCCGATCAGGACGACGTCGATGGGAGAAGTGCTCACCCTCCAATCCTATGCGGGGGCGGCGGAGTGTCTCTCGTGCGCCGAAAAGTTGCTTGACATCAAGAAGTCCGATTTGCACACGCCTGTACGCCTGCGATCCCCCTGTTGGGTGGTTCCTTGTCAACTCAAGCACTTGTAGCCTGTGCGCTGTGCAAACAACCGCGGCGGCTGTGCCGGAATGGCTGAACGGCGTCAATGCATGGGCGGCAATTCCCTTGGCCGTTATCGGGTTCATCGTGGCCATAGCGCAGATTGCAAAAGCCCGCACGGCTGCGGAGGCGGCAAAAGAGGCTGCTGAGGCCGCCGCCGATCAGATCGGGGCAAACCTCCTCCTTGTCGTGCTTCCCCAATTAGTTCAGATTGAAACCAACCTTGAGTGGGCGGTTGCGCGAAAGGACAGAGAGGCTGCCATTCACTATCTTGGCGTCTGGAGATGGCAAGCCGGGCAGGTGCGCGGCCATTTGCTGAAGCAGGGTGGAGAACATGATGAGCTGCTAGCGCAACTTCAGACTTCGATAGCCACGGCAGCCGACACCAAGCTCTCGCTCCAAGACACAACTGCAGACGTGGCAAAACGGACGAAGTCCGCCCAGCGAACCATTGCCGTCGTCACAGGTGTAGTTGGCGAGCTGACTGCGAAAAACTCTCTGGAAGGAACACCCCTAGATGCCAGCAAATGACAAGCTCAAATTACTTCTCGAGAAGCTCCTCACAAAGACGCGATTTGGTGACGCAAAATGGACCGCAGGGAGCCGGGACGACACCTTCATCTGGTCCGGCTCCTCAGCATCGGTAGTCCTTCTCACTAAAGACGACGATGGAGTTCAGCCGTGGCTGATTCGTCTGGTCGATGCCGACGGCCGCATCGTGGAGGAAGAGCAAGTTGGCCTCGACTCTAGTCTCTACACGCTCCTCTCAGAGTTGTATCCAGCGGCTCGCGCGGACGCGCTCAATATCAGTTCAACGATTGACGGACTCCTCGACGACCTGGACTTCTAGTCGTGAATCCGAGGTAACCGCAACCTGTTCCAGTCCTGACGGAGGGTGTTGGCGCCGAAGGCTGCTGAGTATCTGCTGCGTGCAAGTGCAATCGGCGACTTGACCCACGACTACGATGCCGCTCCCACTAGGAGAACCGCGAGCGGTGTCGCGTTTCAGATCGGCGCCGCCGGGCGCTGTCGGACCGCTGGCAACGCGTCAGCGGGCAAGAGTTTCGCTGCGGTGAGCTAGTCGGAAACGTAAACGACGCCGGGGTCAGGCGTCGACGCGGGCGCTCAGGCGCTCGGCGACGAGCTCCGCGATCTGGACGGCGTTGAGCGCGGCGCCCTTGCGCAGGTTGTCGTTGCTGATGAACAGGGCGAGGCCGCGACCCTCGGGGGCGCCCTCGTCCTGGCGGATGCGGCCGACCAGGCTCGGGTCCTTGCCCGCCGCCTCGAGCGGCGTCGGGACGTCGGCCAGCTGCACGCCGGGGGCCGACGCGAGCAGCTCCTGCGCGCGCTCCGGCGTGATCGGGCGGGCGAACTCGGCGTTGATCGACAGCGAGTGGCCGGTGAAGACCGGCACGCGCACGCAGGTGCCGCTGACCAGCAGCTCCGGCAGGCCGAGGATCTTGCGGCTCTCGTTGCGGAGCTTCTTCTCCTCGTCGGTCTCGTTTAGGCCGTCGTCGACGATCGAGCCGGCGAGCGGGATGACGTCGAACGCGATCGGGCGCGGGAACTTCACCGGATCGGGCATCGCGACGGCCGAGCCGTCGTGCACGAGGTCGAGCAGGTGCTCGTCGGCGACGGCGGCGCGCGCCTGGTTCGCGAGCTCCTCGGCGCCCGCGAGGCCGGCGCCCGACACCGCCTGGTAGGTGCTCACGACGAGACGCTGGAGGCCGGCCTCCTCGTGCAGGACCTTCAGCACCGGCATCGCAGCCATGGTCGTGCAGTTGGGATTCGCGATGATGCCCTTCTGAGCCGTCGCGATCGCCTCGGGGTTGACCTCGGAGACGACCAGCGGGACCTCCGGGTCCATCCGCCAGCCGCTGGAGTTGTCGATCACGATCGCACCGGCCTCGGCGAAGCGCGGGGCGTGCGCCTTCGAGCCGGTCGCGCCGGCCGAGAACAGCGCGATGTCGATGCCGGAGACGTCGGCCGTGGCGACATCCTCGACGGTGATCTCCTCGCCGCGGAACGGGAGGGTCGTGCCCGCCGAGCGGGAGGAGGCGAAGAAACGGATGCTCTTCACCGGGAAGTCGCGCTCGTCGAGCAGGCGGCGCATCACGCCGCCGACCTGGCCGGTGGCGCCGACGACGGCGATGTTCAGTCCGGAGTTCTCGGTCATGCTGGCCCCTTCGGGTCGGTGTGTTGTGGAGTCGAACGGCGGCGCGGCGGCCGGAATTCCCGGGCGGCGGATGTTCGCCGGACCGGTCTAGCGGCCGGTGCCCGCGTAGACGACGGCCTTCTGGTCGCCGTCGAGCCCGAACGCTGTGTGCACCACGCGCGCGGCCTCGGCGACCGTGTCGGCGCGGGTGACGACCGAGATGCGGATCTCGCTGGTGGAGATCATCTCGATGTTGATGCCCGCGTCGTACAGCGACGAGAACAGCTTGGCCGAGACGCCCGAGTTGGTGCGCATCCCGGCGCCGACGAGCGCCAGCTTGCCAATCTGGTCGTCGTACTGGAGGGACTGGTAGCCCACCTCGTCGCGCTCGGAGGTCAGGGCCGTCAGCACGCGCTGCCCCTCCGACTTCGGGAGGGTGAACGAGATGTCGGTGAGACCGGTGGCGGCGGCCGACACGTTCTGCACGATCATGTCGACGTTGGCGTTGGCCTTCGCCACGATGGTGAAGATCTGCGCCGCCTTGCCGGGGACGTCCGGCACACCGACGACGGTGATCTTGGCCTCGCTCAGGTCGGTGGCGACTCCGGAGATGATCGGCTCTTCCACGGTTCCATCCTTCTTCGCGGCCTCTGCCGCAGCTGCTTCGTTGAGGACGTAGGTGCCCTCCTTGTTCGAGAACGAGGAGCGCACGTGCAGGGTCACGTCGTGCCGGCGGGCGTACTCGACCGCGCGGATGTGGAGCACCTTGGCGCCGGCCGCGGCCAGCTCCAGCATCTCCTCGCTGGTGATCCTGTCGATCTTGCGGGCGAGCGGGACCTGGCGCGGGTCGGAGGTGAAGATGCCGTCGACGTCGGTGTAGATCTCGCAGACCTCGGCGCCGAGCGCCGCGGCGAGGGCGACGGCGGTGGTGTCGGAGCCGCCGCGGCCGAGCGTGGTGATGTCGCGGGTGTCGCGGTTGAAGCCCTGGAACCCGGCGACGATCGCGATGGCGCCCTCGTTGAGGGCGTCCTGGATGCGGCCCGGCGTCACGTCGACGATGCGCGCGGCGCCGTGCTGCGCGTCGGTGATCATGCCCGCCTGGCTGCCGGTGAAGGAGCGGGCGTCGTAGCCCATCCCTCCGATCGCCATCGCCAGCAGCGCCATGGAGATGCGCTCGCCGGCGGTGAGGAGCATGTCGAGCTCGCGCGGCTCAGGGATCGGGGTGACCTCGTGCGCCAGGTCGAGCAGCTCGTCGGTGGTGTCGCCCATCGCGGAGACGGCCACGACGACCTCGTTGCCGGCCTTGCGGGTCTCGACGATGCGCTTCGCGACGCGCTTGATGCTCTCTGCGTCTGCGACGGACGAACCGCCGAACTTCTGCACGATCAGGGCCACTCGCACTCCTCGGTCACGGGACTCCCATCCTACCGGCCCCCCATATGCCGCCTCTCCCACTGTCTCTTATACACATCT
>NZ_JBPGXM010000032.1:0-31554 GCF_056755495.1 Leifsonia sp. KNZ12-8B | reverse complement strand
GGTCGCGGTGCGCTCGGCCTCCGCGACGGAGCCCGTGCGGGGGGGGGGGGGGGGGCGGGGCGCCCCCGGCCCGGGGGGGCGGGCGGGGCCGGGGGGGTCGGCGCCGCGGCGGCGCCGGCCGGTAGCCGCCGCGACCGGCCGGCGCCTTGCGACGCCGGGTCGCGTTCTTCACGACCGCCGCCCGCACCGCGGCGGCCACGTCGGCGCCCTTCGCGTATTCGAAGCGCAGGATGGTGCGGACCAGCCGGTCGTCGACGGGCGCGGGCCCGAGCACGTCGATCAGGAAGCCGGGGTCGACGGCCGCGACAACCTCCCGCACCACCTCCTCCGCCCCGGTGACGGAGGCCAGGCGCACGGCGGGCGGGAACCGCAGCTCGCGGCGGTCCACCAGCTCGGCGTGCGCGAACGCGGCCAGCCGGCCGGTCGCGAAGTCGCGCGCGAGCGTGCCGGACACGCCGACGAGCACGGTGGGAGCACCCGGTGCGGCGAGGGAGGCGGCGCTCGCCCACCAGCGCAGGCAGTCCTCGGCGACGTGCAGCGTCTCGCGGGCGAGCATCCGCTCGCCGTCGAGCAGCAGCACCGCGCGATACCCGCCCTCGGCGATCGGCTCGGCGCCGCGGGTCGCGACGATCAGCGCGGGAGCCGCCCCCACGCGGAGCACGGGATGCTCGCCGTCGGCCAGCACCACCCGGACGCCGGGGAAGGCGCGGCCCAGCTCCTCGGCGGTGCGCCCCGATCCCACCGTCACCATGCGGAACCGGTCGTGCTCGCAGTGGTCGCACCGCCAGTCGGTCGCCAGCGCGCCGCACCAGGCGCAGGCGGGGGTGGCACCCGCCCGGGGCTGACCGAGCGGGCCGGTGCAGCGGTTGCAGCGCGCGGCCTGGCCGCACTTCGCGCAGGCGAGCACGGGCGCGTAGCCCGGGCGGGCGACCTGCACGAGCACGGGACCGCCGGGGTGGCCGTCGGTACCGCTGAGAGCCTCCCGCGCCGCCCGCCACGCGCTCGACGGGAGGCGGGCGGCACGCGCCGCCGCCTCCTCCGCCTGCTGGTTCGCGGTCAGCACGACCTTCGGCGTATAGGCACGCTCGGGGCCGACATCGCGCAGCCAGCCGAGCTCGACCAGGCGCTGAGCCTCGACGCTGCGGACGAGGCCGCCGATCACGAGGGCGCACCCCTCGAGCTCCTGCCGCACCAGCGCCGCGTCGCGCGCGTGCACGTACGGGCTGAGCGGCTCGGCGTGGAGGGGGTCGCTATCCTCCCAGACCACGAGCAGCCCCAGCCGCTCGGCGGGCGCGTAGACGACCGAGCGGTTGCCGATGACGATGCGCGGGCCGCTCAGCGTTTCCAGGAACCCGCGGTACCGGTCGGCGTTGGCTTGCGACGCGTCGGCCCGGACGACGGCTCCGGGAGGGGCGACCGCGGCGAGGGCGGCAGAGAGCTGCTCCAGGTCGCGATGGTCGGGGACGGCGATGATCGCCGTCCGGCCGCCGCTCCAGGTCGCGGCCGCGAGCGCGGCCAGAGTGATCGCCCACTCCCCCACCCAGGTGCCGTCGGGCAGCGCGCTCGGGAACGCCAGCGGGCGGAGGGCGAGCCGCTCGTTCGCGGCGACGGCGGACTCCAATACCCCGGCGCCGTAGCCGCGGACCCCGTGGGCGGGCGGTGTCGGCCGGATGTCGGCCTCCGGATCGCGGGCCAGCCACGCCTTCTCGACGCGGACCATCCGCGACGGCACCGCGAGCCGGAGGATGTCGCTCGCGGTCCCCGCGCTGCGGTCGGCGAGGCGGCGCGCCAGCCGCCACACGCCGTCGGTGAGCACCGGGACCGGCGATACCACTGCGTCCAGCGGGCTCAGCGCGCCCTCGTACTCGTCACCCGGCTCCGCCAGCTCGACCAGGTAGCCGTCGGCGATGCGCCCGGCCGTCCGCAGCGGGACACGCACCCGGACCCCGGGCTGCGCCTCCGCCGCCAGCTCCTCCGGGACGGCGTAGTCGAAGACGTGGTCCAGCTGCGGCAGCGGCGAGTCGAGGACCACCCGGGCGACCCGGCCGGCCGCCGCCATCGCTACAGCCCCGCGGCCGACCGCAGGTCGTCGACGCGATCCAGCCGCTCCCAGGTGAACTCGGGCAGCTCGCGGCCGAAGTGGCCGTAGGTGGCCGTCTTGGCGTAGATCGGGCGCAGCAGGTCGAGGTCGCGGATGATGGCGGCCGGGCGGAGGTCGAACACCTCGCGGATGGCGGCGATGATCTTCTCGTCCGGCAGCGTCCCGGTGCCGAAGGTCTCGACGTACAGGCCCACCGGGGCGGCCTTGCCGATCGCGTAGGCGACCTGCAGCTCCAGCCGGTCGGCGAGACCGGCGGCGACCGCGTTCTTGGCGACCCAGCGCATCGCGTACGCGGCCGAGCGGTCGACCTTCGACGGGTCCTTGCCCGAGAAGGCGCCGCCGCCGTGCCGGCTCGCGCCGCCGTAGGTGTCGACGATGATCTTGCGGCCGGTGAGCCCGGCGTCGCCCTTGGGGCCGCCGATCTCGAAGCGGCCGGTCGGGTTGATCAGCGTGCGGATGTGCGACGACTCGAGGCCGGCAGTGTGCAGCACGGGCGCGATGACCTCCTCGATCACCTCCGCCTGCAGCTGCTCGGACGAGACGTGCGGCGCGTGCTGGGTCGAGAGCACGACGGTCTGCACCGACTTCGGCACGATGCCCTCGTAGCCGACCGTCACCTGCGTCTTGCCGTCGGGGCGGAGGTAGTCGAGCGTGCCGTCCTTGCGGACCTCGGCGAGGCGCTCGGCCAGGCGGTGGGCCAGCCAGATCGGCAGCGGCATGTACTGCGGGGTCTCGGTCGTGGCGTAGCCGAACATGATGCCCTGGTCGCCGGCGCCCTGGCGGTCGAGGTCGTCGTGGCTCTGCTCCGCGCGCGTCTCGAGCGCGTTGTCGACGCCCTGGGCGATGTCGGGCGACTGCGCGCCGATCGAGACCGAGACGCCGCACTGGGTGCCGTCGAAGCTCACGTCGGAGGAGTCGTAGCCGATCTCGACGATCTTGTCGCGCACCAGCGCGGGGATCTCGACGTACCCGTTCGTGGTGACCTCACCGGCGACGTGCACGAGGCCCGTGGTGACGAGCGTCTCGACCGCGACGCGGCTGTTGCGATCGACGGCCAGCAGGGCGTCCAGGATGCTGTCGGAGATCTGGTCGCAGATCTTGTCCGGGTGGCCCTCGGTGACAGACTCGGACGTGAACAGGCGCAGATCTGCCAATGGTTCTCCCTTGCTCGGGCGGGGGCGCGGCGCGTTCGCAGCGGAACGCGGGCCGTCAGACGATGACGTCGAGGATACGATCGGCCACCGACAGCTTCGAGCCCGAGGCCTCCATCACTATATCCCCGCCCTTCCGGAGCACGACGACCTCGTTGCTCTCCGTTGCGAAGCCCTGCGACCAGCCCACCTGGTTGAGCACCAGGAAGTCGCTGCCCTTGGCCGCGAGCTTGGTGCGGCCCAGCTCGATGAGGGCGGAGGGGTCCGGCTCGGTCTCGGCGGCGAAGCCGACGAGCACCTGGCCGTCGCGCTTGCGCGAGGCCAGCCCGGCCAGGATGTCGGGGTTGGCGACCAGCTCCAGGGTGAGGGTCTGCCCGGCCTCCGACTTCTTGATCTTGGCGTCGCGCGTCTCGGCCGGCCGGTAGTCGGCGACGGCGGCGGTCATCACGACGATGTCGGCGGCGCGGGAGGCCTCGGTCACCGCCTCCTCGAGCTCGAGCGCGGTCTGCACCTCCACCAGCTCGACGCCCTCGGGAGGCTCGACCTCGAGGTGCGCGGCGATCAGCACGACCTCGGCGCCCCTGGCCTGCGCGGCGCTCGCGATGGCGACGCCCTGGCGGCCGCTGGAGCGGTTGCCGAGGAAGCGGACCGGGTCGAGCGGCTCGCGGGTGCCGCCGGCGGTTACGACGACACGTCTGCCCGCGAGGTCGACGCCGCCGCGCGGGGCGCGCGACGCCTCGTTGGCGCGGCGGCGCTCGGAGAGCACGACCACGTCGGCGACGGGTTCGGGTGCCGCCGCGAGGGCGGGGCGCGGCGAGACGCCCGCGGCGCGCAGGGCGGCGCGCGCGATGACGTCCGGCTCCTCCATCCGGCCGGGGCCGGAGTCGGCGCCGGTGAGCTGACCGCTCGCCGGGCCGACGATGGTGACCCCGCGGCTGCGCAGCGTCGCGATGTTGGCGACCGTCGCGGGATTGCGCCACATCTCGGTGTGCATCGCCGGGGCGATCACGAGCGGGGCCGTGGAGGCGAGGACCGTGTTGCCGAGCAGATCGTCGGCGATGCCCGCGGCGAGCTTGGCGATCGTGTTGGCCGTGGCCGGGGCGATCACGATGAGGTCGGCGGACTGGCCGATCGCCACGTGCCGCACCTCCGCCACACCCTCGTAGAGGTCGGTGGCGACGGGGTTGCGGCTGATCGCCTCCAGCGTCGGCCGCCCGACGAAGCGCAGCGCCGCCTCGGTGGCGACCACGTGCACCGAGTGCCCGTCGAGGACGAGCGCCCGGATGACACCGACGGCTTTATACGCGGCGATGCCGCCGGTCACTCCGACGACGACGGTCAATCGTGTGCTCACGGCGGCACCCCCTCCTGGCCGGGTCGTGCCCGGCTGCGGTCGCTCTGCGCTGCGGTCGGTTACTCGGCGATCGGCTTGACGACGAGCTTGTCCTCGTTGATCTCGTGCAGGGCCACCGACAGGGGCTTGTCGTCGACCGACGAGTCGACCAGCGGGCCGACGTTGTCGAAGAGGCTGCCCTCGTGGAGGTCGGCGTAGTAGTCGTTGATCTGGCGAGCGCGCTTCGACGCGAAGATGACGAGCGCGTACTTCGACTCGACCTTCGAGAGGAGGTCGTCGATGGGCGGGTCGATGATGCCGTTGTTGCTGGTAGCCATGCGGGAGGAGCTCCTTGCCGTGGTCGGTCGGATGGGCGCCGGATTCGGCGCGACGAGAGCGGTCTACGGACGCGACGGCGCCGAGCGGACCTTCATCAAGTCTACGACCTCGCGAGCGGCCTCTGCGACGTCGTGGTTCACGACCTTGTGATCGAACTCGTCCTGCGCCGCCAGCTCGACCTTCGCGGTCTCCAGCCGGCGCTGCTGCTCGGCGGAGTCCTCGGTGCCGCGGCCGATCAGGCGCCGGACCAGCTCCTCCCAGGTGGGCGGGAGCAGGAAGATCAGCCGCGCCTCCGGCATCGACTCGCGCACCTGGCGCGCGCCCTGGAGGTCGATCTCCAGCAGCACGGAGCGGCCGTCGTCGAGCGCGCGCTCGATCGGCTTGCGCGGCGTGCCGTAGCGGTAGGAGTTGTGCACGGTGGCGTGCTCCAGCAGCTCGCCGTCGCGGATCATCCGGTCGAACTCGGCGTCGTCCACGAAGTAGTAGTGGACGCCGTCGACCTCGCCGGGCCGCGGCGCGCGCGTGGTCGCGGAGACCGACAGCAGCACGTCCGGGTAGTTCTCGCGGATGTACGTCGAGACCGTGCCCTTGCCGACCGCGGTCGGGCCGGCCAGCACGACGAGCCGGCTGCGCTTCTGGCCCGCCTTGCTCTCGCGCTCGATCAGGTAGTCGCGCAGCCGCAGCCGCTGGTGCCTGCCGAGGCCGCCCAGGCGCTTCGCGGGCGAGATCTGGAGGCGGGCCAGCGCCTCCTGCATCTTGGTCGTGCCGATGGCGGGAACGCTCAGCAGGAACTCGGTGACCCGCAGCCGCCCCTCGACGCCGTCCGGCTCGGCGGTCGCGCGGTCGAGCACGGTCAGCGGGGACAGCTCGCGGGAGGCGATGGCCGCCTTGACCGCGGCGCGCGCCCGGCGGGCGGCGACGGCGGCCTGCGAGGCGGCGGCCCGGTCGACCTCGGGCGGCGCCGGACGGCGGGAGGGCTCAGCCATGGCTGGCACGCACCTCCTCGGCGCGGCGGTCGATGGCGTCGGCGAGCCCGGACGGCCCCGCGTTCAGCAGGCCGCGGGACTCGCTCACGATCACGCCGGGGGCGTACGAGCCGAAGATGCGCGGCGCGTCCTCGACGCGCGCGCCCTGATGGCCGAAGCCCGGCGCGAGCACCGGCAGGGCCGGGGTGCGCGGAGCGGCGTCGATGTCGATGCCGTAGCCGGCCAGGTCGACGGTCGCGCCGAGCACGAGCCCGGCGGTCCCGAGCGCGTGCCGCGGCTGCGCCTGGTTGAAGGAGTGCACGTCTTCGATGATGGCACGCGCGACGGTCGAGCCCGCGTGCCGCCCCGACGCGACCACCGCCTGCTGGATCGCGGCGGCCTCCGGGTTGGAGGTCGCGGCGAGCACGAACAGACCTTTGCCGTGCTGCTCACCCAGCCGCAGCGGCTCCGCGATCGAGCCGACGCCCTGGAAGGCGGCGATGGTCATCGCATCCGCCTCCAGGGGCGAGCCCGGTGTCAGCCACGCTTCGGCGTACGCCGTGACGCTGGTGCCGATGTCGCCGCGCTTCGCGTCGGCGATCACCAGCAGCCCGGCCGCGCGGGCGGCCGCGAGCACCTCCTCCAGCGCGGCGTACCCGGCGGAGCCGAACCGCTCGAAGAACGCCACCTGCGGCTTGACGATCCCGGCGCGGCCGGCCGCCGCCTCCACGACGGTCAGGCCGAAGGCGCGCACGCCGTCCGCCGAGTCGCTCAGCCCCCAGGCGTCGAGGAGGTGCGCGTGCGGATCGATGCCGACGCACAGCCTCCCCGGGCCTGCGAAGACCGCGGCCAGCCGGTCACCGAAGCTCACGCGCGCGCTGCCCTCTGCCTCGCGTACTCCTGCAGCGACGTGACCTCGAAGCCCTCGCTGATCGCGTCGATCGACGCGACCGCGGCGCTCAGCTCGGCGATCGTCGTGAACAGCGGCTTGTCGCCTGCGACGGCGGACGCGCGGATCTCGTACCCGTCGGCGCGCGCGGAGCGGCCGCTCGGGGTGTTGATCACGACATCGACCTCGTTGCGCACGATCAGGTCGACGATGGAGTCGCCCTCGCCGCTCTCCTGCGCCTCGCTGTACTTGCGCACGACGCGGGCGCCGATGCCGTTGCGGTTCAGGACCTCCGCCGTGCCCTCGGTGGCGAGGATCTCGAAGCCGAGCTGCTGGAGGCGCAGCACCGGCAGCACGATCGCGCGCTTGTCGCGGTCCGAGACCGAGACGAACGCGGTGCCGCCGAGCGGCATGCCGCCGTACGCCGCCGCCTGGCTCTTCGCGAACGCCCGCGGGAAGTCCTTGTCGATGCCCATGACCTCGCCGGTCGAGCGCATCTCGGGGCCGAGCACCGAGTCGACGACGACGCCCTCGCGGGTGCGGAACCGCTTGAACGGCAGCACCGCCTCCTTCACCGCCACCGGGGAGTCCATCGGGATGACGGAGCCGTCCTGCTCTGGCAGCAGCCCCTCCTCGACGAGCCCGGCGATCGTCTCGCCGACCATCAGCCGCGAGGCGGCCTTGGCGAGCGGGATGCCGAGCGCCTTGGAGACGAACGGGACCGTCCGCGACGCCCGCGGGTTGGCCTCCAGCACGTAGAGCACGCCGGCGCCGATCGCGAACTGCACGTTCAGCAGGCCGCGCACGCCGATGCCCTCGGCGATGAGCCGGGTGGCCTCGCGCACGCGGTCGACCTCGCGGCGGCCGAGCGTGATCGGCGGGAGGGTGCACGACGAGTCGCCGGAGTGGATGCCGGCCTCCTCGATGTGCTCCATCACGCCGCCGATGTACAACTGGTCGCCGTCGTACAGCGCGTCGACGTCGATCTCGATCGCGTCGTCGAGGAAGCGGTCGACCAGCAGCGGGTGGGCCGGGCCCACGATGCCCTGGTTCGCGACTCGCTCGAAGTAGTCGGCGAGGGAGGCGTTGTCGTAGACGATCTCCATGCCGCGGCCGCCGAGCACGAAGCTCGGGCGCACCAGCACCGGGTAGCCGATCTGCTCGGCGACGTGCGCGGCGCTCGGGTAGTCGACGGCCGTGCCGTTGCGCGGGGCGAGCAGGCCGGCGTTCTCGAGGATCTCGGCGAACTGACCGCGCTCCTCCGCCAGGTCGATCGCCTCGGGGGTCGTGCCGAGGATCGGGACGCCCGCCGCCTCCAGCCCCTTGGCGAGGCCGAGGGCGGTCTGGCCGCCGAGCTGCACGACCACGCCGACCAGCTCGCCGGTCTGCGACTCGGCGTGGATGACCTCCAGCACGTCCTCCAGCGTCAGCGGCTCGAAGTAGAGCCGGTCGCTGGTGTCGTAGTCGGTGGACACCGTCTCCGGGTTGCAGTTGATCATGATCGTCTCGAACCCGGCGTCGTGCAGCGCGAACGACGCGTGCACGCACGAGTAGTCGAACTCGACGCCCTGGCCGATGCGGTTCGGGCCGGAGCCCAGGATGACGACCTTGCGCCGGTCGCTCGGCTCGACCTCGGTCTCCAGGTCGTAGCTGGAGTAGTGGTACGGCGTGAGCGCCGGGAACTCGCCCGCGCAGGTGTCGACCGTCTTGTAGACCGGGCGGACGCCGAGGATGTGGCGCACCTCCCGCACGTCGGCCTCGCCGAAGCCGCGCAGCTCGCCGATCTGGGCGTCGGAGAAGCCGTGGTCCTTGGCGTAGCGGAGGGTGTCGGTGTCGAGGGTCTCGGCGTTCCTGATCTCCTCGGCGACCTCGTTGATCAGCGCGATCTGGTCGATGAACCAGGGGTCGATCTTCGTGGCCTCGAACACCTGCTCCGCGGTCGCGCCGAGGCGCAGCGCCTGCTGCACGTCGACGATGCGGCCGTCGGTCGGGGTCGCGATGGACTCCAGCAGCTCCTCCACCGTGCGGGACTCGGCGCCCCAGTGGAAGGACGAGCCGCGCTTCTCCAGGCTGCGCAGCGCCTTCTGCAGCGCCGACGAGAAGCTGCGGCCGATCGCCATCGCCTCGCCCACCGACTTCATGGTCGTGGTGAGGGTCGGGTCGGCGGCCGGGAACTTCTCGAACGCGAACCGCGGCACCTTCACGACGATGTAGTCGAGCGTGGGCTCGAAGCTCGCCGGGGTGACCTTGGTGATGTCGTTCGGGATCTCGTCCAGGCGGTAGCCGATCGCCAGCTTCGCCGCGATCTTCGCGATCGGGAAGCCGGTGGCCTTCGACGCCAGCGCCGACGACCGCGAGACGCGCGGGTTCATCTCGATGACGATGATCCGGCCGTTCTCGGGGTTCACCGCGAACTGGATGTTGCAGCCGCCGGTGTCGACGCCCACCGCGCGGATGATGTCGATGCCGATGTCGCGCAGCCGCTGGTACTCGCGGTCGGTCAGCGTCAGCGCGGGCGCCACGGTGATGGAGTCGCCGGTGTGGACGCCGACCGGGTCGACGTTCTCGATCGAGCACACGACCACCGTGTTGTCGGCGGTGTCGCGCATGAGCTCGAGCTCGTACTCCTTCCAGCCGAGGATGGACTCCTCGAGCAGGACCTCGCTCGTCGGGCTCTGGTGCAGGCCGTCGCCGACGATGCGGCGCAGCTCCTCCGGCGTGTACGCGAAGCCGGAGCCCAGGCCGCCCATCGTGAAGGAGGGGCGGACGACCAGCGGGTAGCCGAGGTCCTCCGCGTACTCCAGCGCCTCGTCGACGGTGTGCGCGATGTACGAGCGCGCCACCTCGGCGCCGGCCTCGATCACCAGGTCCTTGAAGATCTGGCGGTCCTCGCCCTTCTGGATCGCCTCGAACTTCGCGCCGATCAGCTCGACGTCGTACTTCTCGAGGATGCCGTGCTCGTGCAGCTGCATGGCCGCGTTGAGCGCGGTCTGGCCGCCGAGGGTCGGCAGGATCGCGTCGGGGCGCTCCTTGGCGATGATCGCCTCCAGCACCTCCCGCGTGATCGGCTCGACGTAAGTGGCGTCGGCGAAGTCGGGGTCGGTCATGATGGTCGCCGGGTTGGAGTTGACCAGAATGACCCGCACGCCCTCGGCCTTGAGCACGCGGCAGGCCTGGGTCCCCGAGTAGTCGAACTCGACGGCCTGGCCGATGACGATCGGGCCGGAGCCGATGACGAGGACGGAGTGGATGTCGTCGCGTTTTGGCATCAGTCGTTCTGCTCCTGGTCGTCGGCGGAGGCGGGTGCGGGTGCGGCGTTGCGCTCCCTGATCATGTCGAGGAAGCGGTCGAAGAGGTAGTTGGCGTCGTGCGGGCCTGCCGCCGCCTCCGGGTGGTACTGCACGCTGAAGGCGTTGAGGTCGAGGCAGTTGAGCCCCTCCACCACCTGGTCGTTGAGGCTGAAGTGGCTGACCTCGACCTTGCCGAAGCCGGCCGGCGAGTCGAACGTCGCGTCGATCGGCGCCTTGACCGCGAAGCCGTGGTTCTGCGAGGTGATCTCGACCCGGCCCGTGCGCTTGTCGAGCACCGGCTGGTTGATCCCGCGGTGGCCGAACGGCAGCTTGTAGGTGTCGAGGCCGAGCGCGCGGCCGAGCAGCTGGTTGCCGAAGCAGATGCCGAAGTACGGCACCCCGGCGCGCAGCGTCTCCTGCAGCAGGGCGACGTGCCGGTCGGAGGCCGCCGGGTCGCCGGGGCCGTTGGAGAAGAACAGCGCCGAGACGCCGAGGTCGAGGATGTCCTGCGCGGTCACCTGCTGCGGGAGCACGTGCACGTCGAGCCCGCGGCCCGCGAGGTTCTCGAGCGTCGACTTCTTGACGCCGAGGTCGAGCACGGCGACCGAGCCAACCTTCTCCCCCACCGCCGGGACGGTGTACGGCTCGACGGTCGAGACCTCGGCCGAGAGGTTGCGGCCGGACATCTTCGCGCCCGCCTGCACGAGGTCGAGCTGCTCGCTGTCGCTGAGCTCGAAGTCCTCGCCCGAGAAGACGCCGGCGCGCATCGCGCCGACCGAGCGGATGTGCCGGGTCACCGCGCGGGTGTCGATCCCGCTGATGCCCACGACGCCCTGCGCGACGAGGTCGTCGTCGAGCGAGCGCTGCGAGCGGAAGTTGGACACGATGCGGCTGGGCTCGCGGACGACGAAGCCAGCCACCCAGATCTGCCGCGACTCCATGTCCTCGTCATTGGCGCCCGTGTTGCCGATGTGCGGCGCCGTCATGAGCACGATCTGGCCCGCGTACGACGGGTCCGTCAGCGTCTCCTGGTAGCCGGTCATGCCGGTCGCGAACACGGCCTCGCCGAGCGTGCGCCCGATCGCGCCGTACGCCCGGCCCACGTACCGCGTGCCGTCCTCGAGGACGAGCACCGCCTTCTGTGCAGCAGTCACGTCACACCTCGCTTTCCGTCGAGCCGCCTGCGGCCTGCGCCGGGCGGATGATGTCCTGAATGGCCGCGGACACGGGGCCCGGGCCGGCCGGGTCCACGACCCGGAAGTAGCTGTCGGCGGCCGCGCCGCCGCTGGTCGTCCAGCCAAGCCGGAGCAGGCCGTCCCGCTCCACCGCCCGGTCGATCGTGTAGGAGGCGGCGCCGACGTCGCTCAGCGCGCCCGCCGGCACGAACACCGGCTCCTCGCCCGCGACGCGGATCGTGAGGCCGTCCGCCGCGACGCTGAGCGCGCCCGTGCCGCGGAACGACAGGCCGGGCAGCGCCAGGCGCTCCAGCTGCTCGCCCGCCTTCGTCGTCGCGACGTAGAGCACGTCGGCCACGAGGCCGGGCTCTGCGGCCGTCTCCGGGAGCGGGTACCCGCCGCCCGCCGGCGCGTCGCGGCGCACCCGTCGTCGCCAGCCCCAGACGGCGAGGAGGATCAGCACCAGGAGGATGACGACCGTGATCACGGTCGGGAGGAGCTTATCCACGAGCCACCTCCGCGAGTGCCAGGCTCTGCTGGTCGACCACGCGGCCGTCCAGCACGGTCGGCCGGCCGCGGTGGAACGTGGCGACGACGCGGCCGGGCAGCGTGCGCGAGAGGTACGGCGAGTTGACGCCCTTGCCGGCGAGGTCGCCGGTGGAGAACTCGCGCGACGCGGTCGGGTCGTAGAGGAACAGCTCGGCGGGCGCTCCGGCCTCCAGCGGGTGGCCGTGGCCGGCGAGCCGGCCGATGCGGGCGGGCGTCGCCGAGAGCACGCGGGCGATGTCGGCCCAGTCGAGCCTCCCGTCGTCCACGACCGACGCCTGCACGACCGAGAGCGCGGACTCCAGGCCGACCATACCGAACGCGGCGGCGTCCCACTCGCAGTCCTTCGACTCCACCGGGTGCGGCGCGTGGTCGGTCGCGACGATGTCGATCGTGCCGTCGGCGAGGCCGGCGCGCAGCGCCTCGACGTCCTCGGCGCGACGCAGCGGCGGGTTGACCTTGTAGCGGGCGTCGTACCCGGCGACGAGGTCCTCGGTGAGCAGGAGGTGGTGCGGCGTGACCTCGGCCGTCACGTCGATCCCGCGGGCCTTCGCCCAGCGGATCACATCGACCGAGCCGGCCGTCGAGACGTGGCAGACGTGCAGCCGCGAGCCGACGTGCTCGGCGAGGAGCACGTCGCGCGCGATGATCGACTCTTCGGCCACCGCGGGCCAGCCCGCGAGGCCCAGCTCGCCCGACAGCGCGCCCTCGTTCATCTGGGCGCCCTCGGTGAGGCGCGGCTCCTGCGCGTGCTGCGCGATCACGCCGTCGAAGGCCTTCACGTATTCCAGCGCCCGGCGCATCAGCAGCGGGTCGGAGACGCACTTGCCGTCGTCGGAGAACACCCGCACCTGCGCGCGGGAGTCGGCCATCGCGCCGAGCTCGGCGAGCCGCTCCCCCGCGAGGCCGACCGTCACGGCACCGATCGGGCGCACGGTCGCGTAGCCAGCGGCCTCGCCCAGGCTGAGCACCTGCTCCACGACACCGGCCGTGTCGGCCACCGGCGACGTGTTCGCCATGGCGAACACCGCGGTGAACCCGCCGGCCGCTGCGGCGCGCGTGCCGGTCAGCACGGTCTCGCTCTGCTCGTAGCCGGGCTCGCGGAGGTGAGTGTGGAGATCGACCAGACCGGGCAGCGCCAGCAGCCCGTCCGCGTCGATCACGGTGGCGCCTGCGGCGGAGAGCCCGGAGCCCAGCTCGGCGACGCGCCCGCCCTCGATGAGGAGGTCGGCGCGCCGGCCGTCGGCCAGCGTCGCGCCGCTGATCACATGCTTCTCGTTCATCGTCCTACGCCTCCCGATCGCCACCGGACAGCAGGAGGTACAACGCGGCCATCCGCACGGAGACGCCGTTCGCCACCTGCTCCCTGACCGTCGAGCGGGGCGAGTCGGCCGCCGCTGCTGAGATCTCCAGCCCTCGATTCATGGGGCCCGGGTGCATCACAATGCTATCGGTGCCGAGACGGCCGAGTCGTTCGTCGTCCAGTCCCCAGCGCCGCGCGTATTCGCGTTCCGTCGGGAAGAAGGCCGCCTTCATGCGCTCGGACTGGATGCGGAGCATCATCACGACGTCCGGCCCGGCGGCGATCGCGGCGTCGAGGTCGTACCCGATCGCGGCGGGCCAGCCGGACACGTCCACGGGCAGGAGCGTCGGCGGCGCGACCAGCGTCACGTGCGCGCCCAGCGTGCGCAGCAGCCAGACGTTCGAGCGCGCGACGCGCGAGTGGAGGATGTCGCCGACGATCGCGACGGAGACGCCGTCGAGGTCCTTCCCGCGCGACGCAGGGCCGTGGAGGCGGCGGCGCATCGTGAAGGCGTCCAGCAGCGCCTGCGTCGGGTGCTCGTGCATCCCGTCGCCCGCGTTGACGATGCCGGCGTCGATCCAGCCGCTGGTCGCGAGCGTGTGCGGCGCCCCGGAGGCGCTGTGCCGCACGACGACGCCGTCGGCGCCCATCGCGGCGAGCGTCTGGGCGGTGTCCTTCAGGCTCTCGCCCTTGGACACGCTCGACCCCTTCGCCGAGAAGTTGATCACGTCGGCCGAGAGCCGCTTGGCCGCCGCCTCGAACGAGATGCGGGTGCGGGTGGAGTCCTCGAAGAAGAGGTTCACGACGGTCCGGCCGCGCAGCGTCGGCAGCTTCTTGACCTCGCGCTCCTGCACGTCGGCCATGTCCTCGGCCACGTCGAGGAGGCGGATCGCGTCGTCGCGCGAGAGCGTCTTGGTGGAGAGCAGGTGCCTCATGCGCCCTCCCCCTCGGTCGTCGCGGGCCCCTCGATCGAGACCGACTCCGCCTCGACGCCGTCGACGTCGGCGAGCCGCACGTAGATGCGCTCGGAGGCGGCGGACGGGAGGTTCTTGCCGACGAAGTCCGCCCGGATCGGCAGCTCGCGGTGGCCGCGATCGACCAGCACGGCGAGCCGCACGGCGCGCGGCCGGCCGAGGTCGTTGAGCGCGTCGAGCGCGGCTCGGATGGTCCGGCCGGAGTAGAGCACGTCGTCGACGAGCACGACGGTCTTGCCGTCGATCGGGCCGGGCAGCGCGGTGGGCTGCGGCGTGCGCGTGGGGTTGCGCGACAGGTCGTCGCGGTACATGGTCACATCCAGCGAGCCGACGATGGCGGCCGCGTCGGCCACCTTCTGCGGCTCGATGCGCTGGATGCTCTCGGCGATCCGCCGGGCCAGGACGACGCCGCGCGTCGGGATGCCCAGGATCACCAGGTCGTCGGTTCCCCGGTTCGACTCCAGGATCTCGTGGGAGATCCGGGTCAACGCCCGGGCGATGTCAGCCTGCTGCAGCACGGTGCGCGCTGTCATGCCGACCTCCTTCCCCGCCTCACAGGACGGCTGTTAAAGGATGTCTGTCGACGGATCAGCCTAGCAGTGCTCCGCCGACTCGGTGCTCGGCCCGCTCAGTGCGAGCCGAGGAACGCCTCGAACTTCTTCGCGTCGGTCACGCTGCCGGTGTACTGCTCGCCGTTCACCAGGACGGTCGGGGTGCCCTCGATGCGGTCGAGCACCTTCTTCCCGTCCACCTCGATCGGGCCCTGCTGCGACTGCGCGGTGTTGTCCTGCGCCCACGCCTGGTAGGGGCCGCTGCGGTCGATGCAGCCGCCGATGTCCGCGATCCCCAGGTCGGAGGCGCGCTTCGCGAGCTGCTCGTCGGTGAGGCCGTTCGACCCCTCCTCCGGCTGGTCGGTGAACAGGGCCTGGTAGTAGTCGAGCACCCGCGTGGAGTCGTGCACGCCCACGCACACCAGCGCGGCTGCGGCGCGCGTGGAGTACCCGGTCCCGTTGGAGGCGCGGTCCAGGAACGTCAACGGGTGCAGCCGCAGCGTGATGTCGCCGTCGTTCACGGCGTTCGCGAGCGTGTCGCCGTTGGCCTCCTCGAACGCGCCACACACCGGGCACATCGCGTCGAACCAGATGTCGACGGTCTTCTCGCCGTTGCCGGCGCTCAGGAAGCGGCCGTCGAAGTCGACGGCGCCGTCGGTGCCCGTCGGGGGCTTCGCGGTCGCCACCGGGACGGACGAGTCACCGCCCAGCATGGCGCAGCCGGACGCACCGGTCAGCAGCGCGACGGCGACGGCCGCCGCCGCGAGTGCGCGCCGCGCGATGCTCACTGCGCCTCCTTCGGCGAGGACGGCTTCTTCGGCTGGGACTGCGCGATCTTCGCGAGCAGGCCGTTCACGAAACCGGCGGAGTCGTCCGTCGACAGCACGGTCGCCGCCTCCACCGCCTCCGAGATGGCGACGCCGTCCGGGACCTCGTCGTTGAACAGCAGCTCCCAGACGCCGATGCGCAGGATGGCGCGGTCGACGGCGGGCATGCGGGCGAGCGTCCAGCCCTGGGCGTACGTCTCGATCTGCTCGTCGATCTCGTCCTGGTGGTCGACGATGCCGTCGAGGATCTCGCGGGCGTACAGCCACGACGCCTCACGCGCCGGCTCGTTCACCGCACGTTCGGCCGCGACCGCCAGGGCCTGCGGCAGCGGCTGCTGGCGCAGGTCGGCGCTGTAGAGCACGTCGAGCGCGCGCTTGCGCGCCTTGGTCCTGGCGCTCACTAGTCGTTGACGCGGCCGAGGTAGTCGCCGGTGCGGGTGTCGACCTTGACCTTGGTGCCGGTCTCGAGGAACAGCGGGACCTGGATCTGGTAGCCGGTCTCGACGGTCGCGGGCTTGGTGCCGCCGGTGGAGCGGTCGCCCTGCAGGCCCGGCTCGGTGTAGGTGATCTCCAGCACGACGGAGGCGGGGAGCTCGACGTACAGCGGGGTGCCCTCGTGCAGCGCGACGGTGACGTTCTGGTTCTCGAGCATGAAGTTGGCGGCGTCGCCGACGACCGAGCCCTGGATGGTGATCTGGTCGTAGTCGCTGGTGTCCATGAAGACGAAGTCGGCGCCGTCCTGGTACAGGTACTGGTAGTCGCGGCGGTCGACGTTCGTGATGTCGATCTTCGCGCCCGCGTTGTACGTGCGGTCGACCGTCTTGCCGGTGGTGACGTTCTTCAGCTTCGTGCGGACGAAGGCTCCGCCCTTGCCCGGCTTGACGTGCTGGAACTCGATCACGCTCCAGAGCTGTCCGTCGATGTTGAGGACGATGCCGTTCTTGATGTCAGCGGTCGATGCCATGCGCAGGTTCCATTCACGTATGCGGGAAGATCCGGGTGGATGCGACGCTCGGCGCCGTCCACGATGGGCGCCGGCGTGCGGCGGCCCCCAGAGATTCTAGACGTCAGCGGGCGTTTCGGCGAATGTACGCGAGCGCCAGACGGTACGACTCGAAGCCCAGCCCGGCGATGACGCCGGTCGCCACGGGGGTGATCACGCTGGTGTGGCGGAACTCCTCACGGGCGTGCGGATTCGACAGGTGCACCTCCAGCACGGTGCCTCCGGCCTTCGTGACGAGGGACACGGCGTCGTGCAGCGCGAACGAGTAGTGCGTCCAGGCTCCCGCGTTCAGGATGACCGGCGCGCCGCTGTCGGCAGCCTCGTGCAGCCAGCCGAGCAGCTCGCCCTCGGTGTCGGTCTGGCGGAGGTCGATCGTCCAGTCGGGCGCGTCCTCCTGCAGCACCGAGCGGAGGTCGTCGAGCGTTCCCGCGCCGTAGACGTCGGGCTCGCGCGTGCCGAGACGGCCCAGGTTGGGGCCGTTGAGGACCAGGACCGTGCTCACTCCTCGCCCTCCTTCAGCGGACGGACCCGGATGGCCGACCACACGTCGTCCACCGCGAGGTTGCTCACCGCGCGCCAGCCGAACGGGCGGGCCTCGGCGGCGACGCCGTCGCGGTTCACGTCGGCCTTGTTGCCCTTGGGGTACAGGTACCAGACCGCCTTCGCGCCCGCGACCACGGGGAGCTGCTCGCGGTAGCGCTCCACCAGCTCCGCACGGGAGCGCACGAGGGTGACGACGACCGCGGCGCCCGCGGCCGCGGTCTCGGTCGCGCCCTCTGGCAGCGCACCGACGACCGCCCGCTCCTCCGGCGAGGCGGCGCCGACGATCGCGACGGCGTCGCCCGGCTTGGCCTGGAAGCGTTCGAGCGGGGTCTTCGTCGTCGTCATGAGGCGACCTCCTGGTAGGCGGCGAACAGCAGGCTCTGGTCCGGACCGGCGAGCACGGTCGGCCGGGCGATGTCGTCGAGCACGATGAAGCGCAGCATACTGCCTCGCGCCTTCTTGTCCCTCTGCATGGTCGCGAGCAGAGTCTGCCAGCGGCCGAGCGGGTACGAGGTCGGCAGGGTCAGCGACTCGAGGATGCGGCGGTGCCGGTCGACGACCTCGTCCGAGAGCCGCCCGCTCAGCCGGCCGAGCTCGGCCGCGTAGACCATGCCGACCGAGATCGCCGCGCCGTGGCGCCACTGGTACCGCTCGGCGTGCTCGATCGCGTGGCCGAGCGTGTGGCCGTAGTTGAGGATTTCGCGGAGCCCCTGCTCGGTGAAGTCCTCCCCCACCACGCGCGCCTTGATCCCGATCGACAGCTCGACCAGGCGGCGCAGCTCCGGCGACTCCGGATCGGTGGCGCGGTCGACGTCGCGCTCGATGATGTCGAGGATCTCGGGCTCGGCGATGAAGCCGTACTTCACGACCTCCGCGAACCCGGCGAGGATCTCGTTGCGGCCGAGCGAGGTCAGCGTCTCGAGGTCGCAGATCACCGCCGCCGGCGCGTAGAAGGCGCCGACCAGGTTCTTGCCCTCGGCCGTGTTGATGCCCGTCTTGCCGCCGACGGCCGCATCCACCATCCCGAGCAGAGTGGTCGGCACCTGCACGAGCTTCACGCCGCGCAGCCAGGTCGCCGCGACGAAGCCGGCCAGGTCGGTGACCGCTCCGCCGCCGAAGCCGATGACCGCGTCGGAGCGGGTGAAGTCGGCCTGGCCCATGATGCCCCAGAGGAACGAGGCGACCTCGACCCGCTTGGCGGCCTCCGCGTCCGGCACCTCGGCCAGGAGCACATCGTACTGGCCGAGCAGCGACTCGCGCAGCTCGGCCGCCGCCGCACCGAGCGTCGGCGGGTGGACGACGAGGATTTTCGCGACACCGGAGCCGAGGTACGGAGCCAGGTCGTGGCGGAGGCCGCGGCCGACGACGACCGGATAGGGCGTGTCCCCCGCGACGAGGATCTCGGTGGGGGCGTCGGTCATGACTGTCCTTCCTGGTGGTGCTGCTTCTCCGCGCGCTGCTGCGCCTCGACCCAGGCCGCGATCTCCTCGACGATCGTGTCGATCGGGCGGCGGGAGGTGTCGGCCGTGTAGTCGGCGAGCGAGTCGTAGAGCGGCTTGCGCTGGGCGACGAGCCGCTTCCACGACTCGAGGTCGGTGACCAGCGGCCGCTTGGCGTTGTTGATCCGGTCGGCGATGGCGGCAGCCTCGACGGTGATGAGCACCACCCGCCGGTCGGCGAGGTCGGCGCGGGTGTCCGCGTCGAGGATGGCGCCGCCCCCGAGCGAGACGACGCCGGGGTCGACCAGCGCCTCCGCCACGGCCGCGCGTTCGAGCGCGCGAAAGTGCGCCTCCCCGTGCTCGGCGAAGATCTGCGGGATGGGGCCGTGCTGCGCCACGACGACCGCGTCGGTGTCGACGAACGGCAGGTGGAGACGCTTCGCGAGCCGCTTGCCGACCCGCGTCTTGCCGGCCGCGGGCGGCCCGATGAGCACGACCGTCATCGCGGTCAGGCGTACGGGGCGCTGACGCGCTCGGTGGCGAGGTTCTGCGGGATGCTGTCGAGGTAGCCGCGCAGGTTGCGGGCGGTCTCGGGCAGCGAGTCGCCGCCGAACTTCTCCAGCACCGCGTTGGCCAGCACCAGCGCGACCATCGCCTCCGCGACGACACCGGCCGCGGGGACCGCGCAGACATCGGAGCGCTGGTGGTGGGCCGGGGCCGCCTCGCTGGTGGCGACGTCGATCGTGCGCAGGGCGCGCGGAACCGTCGCGATCGGCTTCATACCGGCGCGGACGCGGAGCACGCTGCCGGTGCTCATCCCGCCCTCGGTGCCGCCGGCCTTGTCGCTGGTGCGGACGATCGTACCGTCCTCGGCGACGAGCTCGTCGTGCGCCTCGGAGCCGCGGCGGGTGGTGGTGAGGAAGCCGTCGCCGACCTCCACGCCCTTGATCGCCTGGATGCCCATCAGCGCGGCGGCGAGCTGCGCGTCGAGCCGACGGTCCCAGTGCACGTGCGAGCCGAGCCCCGGCGGGAGGCCGTACGCGAGCACCTCCACGACGCCGCCGAGGGTGTCGCCGTCCTTGTGGGCGGCGTCGACCTCGGCGACCATCCGCTCGGAGGTGGCGGGGTCGAAGCAGCGCAGCGGATCGGCGTCGAGCGTCGCGACGTCCTCCGGACGCGGCAGCGGCGAGCCCTCCGGCACGCGGACCGGGCCGATCGAGAGCGTGTGGCTCACGAGGGTGATCCCCAGCTCGCGGAGGAACGACCGCGCGACCGCGCCGAGGGCGACGCGCGCCGCCGTCTCGCGGGCGCTCGCGCGCTCGAGGATCGGCCGGGCCTCGTCGAAGCCGTACTTCTGCATGCCGACCAGGTCGGCGTGGCCGGGACGCGGACGCGTCAGAGCCGCGCCGCGGCCGCTGTTCAGCACCTCAGGGTCGACCGGCTCCGGGCTCATCACGTCGACCCACTTCGGCCACTCGGTGTTACCGATGCGCAGGGCGATCGGGCTGCCCAGGCTCAGGCCGTGGCGCACGCCGCCGGAGACGTCCAGCGCGTCCTGCTCGAACTTCATCCGCGCGCCGCGACCGTAGCCGAGCTTGCGGCGGGCCAGGTCGGCACGCACCTCGTCGAGCGAGACGGGGACTCCGGCGGGGAGTCCCTCCAGGACGGCGATGAGTTCGGGACCGTGGGATTCCCCGGCCGTGAGCCAACGAAGCATAGATCGATTCTGGCACAGCGCGCGCGGGCGGACCGACCCCGGACGTCGGGTCTCAGCCCTCCAGCGGGACCCCGGCGGCGTCGATCCCGGCGGCGTCGAGCATCGCCTCCAGCACGCCCTCCTCGTCGGGCAGCGGCTGCAGCGGATCGCCGGAGACGAAGATCCGCACCTGGAGCAGCGCCTGGTGCACGAGCATGAGGAGGCCGGAGACGACCGTGCCGTCGACGGACGTCCACGCCGTCGCGAGCGCGCTCGGCCACGGCTCGTACGCCACGTCGAGCAGCACCGCGCGGCGGCGGGTTCCGTCCGTGTACAGCGCCTCCGTGGTCGCACCGCCCGGGAGCGTGCTGATGACGAGGTCGGGGATGTCGAGCGAGCGGTCCGCCTGACTGAACGACCGCAGCCGGATCATCAGCCCGAGCTCGTGCGCCAGCGGCTCCAGCGATGCCGACTTCTCGAGGTCGCGCACGTGCACGTCGACGCGCTCGGCGCCGAGCTCGGCGGTCGCGGCGAGGGCGGAGGCCGCCGTCGCTCCCCCGCCGAGGATGTGGACGTAGCGGGCCTCGGTCAGCCCGGCGCCCGCGAGCGCCCGGACGATGCCGGAGACATCGGTGTTGAAGCCGGCGACGGCCTCCCCATCGAACAGGACCGTGTTCGCGGCCCCGGTCTGCTCGGCGACGTGGTCGACCTCGGTGAGCAGCGGCAGCACGGCCTGCTTCAGCGGCATCGTGAGCGAGAGCCCGCGCCACTCCTGGCCGAGACCGTCGATGAAGTCGGCCAGGCCGTCCTCCGGCACGTCGACGGCCTCGTACGACCAGTCGAGGCCGAGCGCCTCGTATGCGGCGGCGTGCAGCTCGGGCGAGCGGGAGTGCGCGACCGGCGAGCCGAGCACCGCGAGGCGGTAGGAGGGGGCGGGGGCGGCGTCCGCGTCGTCATCGTCGTCGTCCGCGTCATCGTCGTCGTCCGGGTCGTCGTCGTCCGGGTCATCGTCGTCGTCGTCCGCGTCGTCATCGTCATCGTCCGCGTCGTCGTCCGCGTCGTCGTCGGGCTGGTCGCCCTCCTCGAGCCCGGCCTCGTCGAGGTCGTCGTCGTCCGGCTCCTCGCGCTCGGCGGCCTCCTCGGCCTCCTCGACGGCGCGCTCCTCGGCCTCGGCCGCACGCTCGGCCTCGACCAGCGCCGCGATCTCGGCCTCCGCGGAGGCCTCCGAGACGCCGTCCTCCTGTGCGGGACGCTCGTCGGCGGCCGCGCGGGCGGTGCGGGGGGTGCGGGGGTTCTTGCCGGTGTCACTCATACTCGGGGTGTTCCTTCATCCACTGCTGCCACTTCTCGACCGCGGCCTCGTGCTCGGCCTCCGTCGTCGAGAAGATCGTCTCGCCGGTGTCGAGGTTCCACGTCACGAAGAACATCCACGGGCCGTCCGCCGGGTGCACCACGGCGTCGATCGCCAGGTCGCCGGGGTTGGAGATCGGGCCGACCGGGAGGCCGGGGTGCACGTACGTGTTGTACGGGTTGCTCGCGTCGGCCCGCTCGGCGTCGGTCGTCTCGACACGGTGCGTGTTGCCGGTGCCGTACGCGACGGTCGCGTCCGACTGCAGGTCCCAGCCCTGGGCGATGCGGTTGAGGAACACGCGCGCGACCTTCGGGTAGTCCTCCCGCAGGCCGGCCTCGCGCTGCACGACGGAGGCCAGGATCACCGTCTTCCAGCGGTCCGCCGGCGCGACGCCCGCCTGGTCGAGCGACTGGAACATCCTGTCCACCATCGTCTTGATGGCGTCGTGCGCGGTCGTGCCAGGACCGAAGGTGTAGGTCGCGGGGAACAGGAAGCCCTCCAGCGACTTCGCCTCCGGGGGCAGCCCGAAGTCCGCGGGCTTCGCGGCGGCGGCCTTCAGCTCGTCGAGCGAGATGCCCGCCTGCTCGGAGACGATCTGCAGCGCGTCGACCGCGGCGGTCCCCTCGGGGATGACCGCCGTGTTCTCGACGCGGCTGGCCGGATCCTGCAGCGCGACGAGCGCCGACCGTGCGCTCATCTGCTTCGCCAGCTTGAAGACGCCCGGCTGGAACTCGACCTCGGAGCTCTGCCGCAGCAGCAGCGAGTAGAAGGCGTCGTAGCTCTTGGTCACCCCGGCCTTGTGGAGGTTGGTGGCGATGTCCGAGCCGGTGTCGCCGGAGACGATCGTGAACATGACCTCGCCGGTGCCGTCGCCGGTGTAGTCGTCGTCCTTGGGCGCGAACTTCTCGACCAGCGCCGCGACCTGCGGCTGGAAGACGGCGTAGGCCGCGCCGGCCATCCCGCCGAGCACGCCGAAGATGACGACGAAGACGATCAGCGGCCGCAGCCAGCGGCGCTTGCGCTTGGGCGGGTCCTCGTGCGAGAGGTAGTTCTGCTGGCGCCAGGCGAGCGGGGACCCGGTCTCCTCGGCCTGCTCGTCGTGATCCGCGAAGACGCCGAACAGCGTGCGGGCCGGATGGTCGTGGTCGTGCTCGTCGGCGCCGTGGTGGCGCACCGCGGCGCCCACGGGCTGCGGCTGCTCCACCTGCGCGATCGGGCCGGTGATCACGGCGTCGAAGTCCAGCCGGTCGAGGGCGACGCGATCGGTATCGGTCTCGGGCACGGCCGGCACGGGGCCGCTCTGCAGCAGCGGCGGACGCTCGGTCTGCACCGGCTCGGCGGGCTGAGCGACCTGCGCCTGCGGAGCGGCCGGCCCCTCAGGAGCCGCGTTCGCCTCCTGCGCCTGCTGAGTCTCCTGCGCCTGCTGAGTCTCCGGCGCCTGCTGGGCCTCCTGGGCCTCCCGAGCCAGACGGGCCTCCCGGCGGGTCATCGGCTGCCGGTTGACAGCAGGGAACGCGGGCGGCTCCGGCTTCTCGTTCGGATTCTGGGACAAGGGAGGTCCTATGCTCGCTTCGGTCAGGTGCTCGGATCGACGGGTTCGCCAGGCGGGCGGCCGGAAGCGCGCTCCGCGTCGAGGGCGTGCTGCAAAATTATCGCGGCAGCCACCTGATCCACCACCGGACGCGCCTTTTTCGTGTTCTTGCCGCCGGCCCGCAGCGCGGTGTGCGCCGAGACCGTCGTCAGCCGCTCATCCATCAGCCGCACCGGAACGCCCAGCTCGGAGGCCAGCGCCTCCGCGAAGGAGACGGCGTCGGCGGTCGATGCGGTGTGCGCCCCGGAGAGCGCCAGCGGCAGACCGACGATAATCTCCGAAACTCCGAGTTCGCCCACGATCTCGCCGATCCGGCGGCGATCCGCAGCATCCTCGGAGCGTTGCACCGTCTCGTACGGCGTCGCCATCAGCCCGCCGGGGTCGGAGCGGCTGACACCGACGCGGACCTTGCCGACGTCGATCCCGAGCCGCACCCCGTCGCGCACGCGTCAGCCGATCGCCGAGACGACCGCGCTGAGCGCCGCGGGGATCGCGGCCGCGTCGGTTCCGCCGCCCTGCGCGAGGTCGGCCTTGCCGCCGCCTCCGCCGCCGAGGATCCCGGCCGCGGTCTTCGCGAGCGCGCCCGCATTCACCCCGGCGTCACGCGCTGCCTGGTTCGTGGCGACGATGACGACCGGCTTGCCGCCCGCCTGCGCCGCGAGGGCGACGGCGGCGGGGTCGGAGCCGAGGCGCTCGCGCACCGTGGTCACGAGCAGCCGGAGGTCGTCGGCCGAGTTCAGCGTGCCGGCGTCCTCCGCCACCACGCGGACCTCGCCGCGTCGCGCGGCCTTCTCGAGCAGCGCGGGCACCCTGTCGAGCACAGCACGTGCCTCGAACGCCTGGATGCGCTTCTCGGCCGCCTTCAGATTCGCCATGAGGTCGGCGATCTTCTCGGGCAGCTGCTCGCGCGGCGTCTTCAGCGAGCTGGAGAGCTGCGACACGATCGTGCGCTCGACGGCGAGGTCGCGGAACGCCTCGAGGCCGACGAGCGACTCGACGCGCCGGTTCGTCGAGCCCACCGACGACTCGCTGACGAGGTTGATCATCCCGATCTCGGAGCTGCTGGTGACGTGCGTGCCCGCGCAGAGCTCGCGCGACCAGGGGCCGCCGATGTCGACGACGCGCACGACGTCGCCGTACTTCTCGCCGAACAGCGCCATCGCGCCGAGCGCCTTGGCCTCGGCCAGCGGCAGCTCGCGGGTGGTGACCTCGAGGTTCTTCCGGATGGCGTTGTTCGAGATCTCCTCGATCTCGCTGCGCGTCTCGGGAGAGAGCGCCTGGTTCCAGGAGAAGTCGAGGCGCAGGTAGCCGGCCTTGTTGTACGAGCCGGACTGGTGCGCGTTCGGTCCGAGCACCTCGCGCAGGGCCGCGTGGATGATGTGCGTGCCGGAGTGCGCCTGCCGGGCGCCGCGGCGGTACTCCGCGTCGACCAGGCTGGTCGCGGGAGCGCCGACGCCGACCTCGCCGCTGCGCACCTGCACCTTGTGGCTGATGAGCCCCTTCACGGGCTTCTGCACGTCGAGCACCTCGAGCTCGTAGCCAGGGCCGACGATCGTGCCGGCGTCGGCGTCCTGGCCGCCGGACTCCGCGTAGAGCGCGGTGGCGCCCAGGATGACCTCGGCGATCTGCCCCTCGGTGGCCTTGTTGACCGACTGGCCGTCGACGATGAGGCCGAGCACGCTCGACTCGGTCTCCAGCTCGGTGTAGCCGGTGAAGACCGTCTCGCCCTGCGAGCGGAACGCGCTGTAGACCGACAGGTCGGCCAGCGCCGTCTTCTTCGCCTTGGCGTCCGCCTTCGCGCGGGCGCGCTGGTCGGCCATGAGCGAGTCGAAGGCGGCGCGGTCGACGGTGAGGCCCGCCTCCTCGGCCATCTCCAGCGTCAGGTCGATCGGGAAGCCGTACGTGTCGTGGAGGAGGAACGCGGTGTCGCCCGCGAGCTCCTTCCTGCCGGAGTTCCGCGTGTTCGCGACCGCGGTGTCGAGGATGGTCGTTCCCGACGCGAGCGTGCGCAGGAAGGTCTCCTCCTCGGCGTACGCGAGCTGGGAGACGCGGTCGAACTCGGTCGCGACCTCCGGGTAGGCGGCCTTCATGGCGTCGCGGGAGGCGGTGAACAGCTCGGGGAACGTCGGCCCGTCGACGCCCAGCAGGCGCATCGCGCGCACGGTGCGGCGCAGCAGGCGGCGCAGCACGTAGCCGCGGCCCTCGTTCGACGGCGTGACGCCGTCCGTCATGAGCATGAGCGCGCTGCGGACGTGGTCGGCGACGACGCGCAGCCGGACGTCGTCCTCGTGCGCCTCGTTGCCGTACGGCTTGTTCGCGAGCACGGCCGCGCGGTCGAGCACCGGCCGGACCTGGTCGATCTCGTACATGTTGTCGACGCCCTGCTTGATGAAGGCGACGCGCTCCAGGCCCATGCCGGTGTCGATGTTCTTCTTCGGCAGGTCGCCGAGGATCTCGAAGTCCGTCTTGCCGGTGCCCTCGCCGCGCAGGTACTGCATGAAGACGAGGTTCCAGATCTCGACGTAGCGGTCGTCGTCGGTCGCCGGTCCGCCGTCGATGCCGTACGCGGGGCCGCGGTCGAAGAAGATCTCCGAGCAGGGACCTGCCGGGCCGGGCTGCCCGGTCGACCAGTAGTTGGTGTCCTTTCCGAGGCCCTGGATCTTCTCCTCCGGGAGGCCGGAGACGCGGCGCCAGATCTCGCGCGCCTCGTCGTCCTCCTCGTACACCGTCACCCACAGGTCGTCGGGAGAGAAGCCGAGGCCGCCCTCGTCCTCCGCGGTGGTGAGCAGGTCCCAGGCGAACGTGATCGCCTGCTCCTTGAAGTAGTCGCCGAACGAGAAGTTGCCGCACATCTGGAAGAAGGTGCCGTGCCGCGGCGTCTTGCCGACCTCGTCGATGTCGAGGGTGCGGATGCACTTCTGCACGCTCGTCGCGCGCGGGAACGGCGCGGGAACCACCCCGGTCAGATACGGGACGAAGGGCACCATCCCCGCCACCGTGAACAGCAGGGAGGGGTCGTCGCTGACCAGTGAGGCGGACGGGACGACGGTGTGGCCGCGCTCGGCGAAGAAGTCGAGCCAGCGGCGGTGGATTTCAGCAGTCTGCATGGGTTCCGGTCGATCGGGGCGGGAGCGTGGGGAGGGAGGAGGCGGTCAGTCGCCGATGGCGGAGCGCAGCTCGGCCTCGCGCTGGCGGTAGCCGTCGGAGACGGCCTCGCCGAAGTCGCGCGCCTTCTGGTCGAGCGTGCTGAAGAACTCGCGACCCTTGGCGGTCTCGTTGACCTTGTGGGCGACGACGAAGCCGATTCCGACACCGACGAGGAGCCACAGGAAACTCTTCATTGCTGATCTTCCCTCCTGGATGCGTGCGCTGAGCGTGCGCGCGTCAGCGCGTCTGGAGCACCTGTCGAGTCTAGTGCGTGCCGCGGCGGGAGCGTCGGGAGCCGCCGGCCGCCGCGAACGCCGCCTTCACGGCCGCGCTGAAGCCGGCCAGCTTGATGAGCGGACCGCCGACCGTGGCCGCGAACAGCGCCACCAGCGCCGACACGTTGCCGGTCACATCCGCGACGTTGCGGGTGATGGTGTCGACGCGTGCGAGCTGCTTGTTCGTCTCCTGGAGGGTCGTCGCGGTCTCGTCGAGGATCGGCGTGATGCCGTCGCTCGCCTCCTTGATCGCCGTGCGCGTCTGGTCGAGCACCCGCCCGAGCTTGAGCAGCGGAACGGCGATGAAGCCCACCAGCACGGCGAAGACGGCCGCCGCGATCAGTCCTGCGATGTCGCCACCAGACACGAGAGGTCCTTCCATTCCGTCGCCGCCATATATGCGCGTGAGGCGCCGCTCCAGCCTAGCGCTGAAACGGCGGACTCCCGGGGAGACGACGGACGGGGCCGTGGCCGAAGCCACGACCCCGTCCGGGAGTCTCGCGACGCCTTAGCGCTGCGCGTAGTACTCGACGACCAGCTGGACCTCACAGGTCACCGGGACCTCGACGCGCTTCGGGCGGCGCAGGAGGCGGGCCTGGAGCTTGTCGATCTCGACGTCGAGGTAGCCGGGCACCTTGGGGAGGACGTCGACGTGACCGCCGGCGGCCGCCACCTGGAACGGCTCGGTGCCCTCGGAGCGGGCCTTGACGTGGATGAGCTGACCCGGCTTCACGCGGAACGACGGGCGGTCCACGATCTTGCCGTCGACCAGGATGTGGCGGTGCACCACGAACTGGCGGGCCTGGGAGATGGTACGGGCGAAGCCGGCGCGGAGGACGAGGGCGTCCAGGCGCATCTCGAGGATCTCGACCAGGTTCTCACCGGTCAGGCCCTGCGTGCGGCGGGCCTCGTCGAACGCGATGCGGAGCTGCTTCTCGCGGATGCCGTACTGGGCGCGCAGACGCTGCTTCTCGCGCAGACGCACGGCGTAGTCGGAGTCGGCCTTGCGCTTGGTGCGGCCGTGCTCACCCGGGGCGTACGGGCGCTTCTCGAGGTAGCGCGCGGCCTTCGGGGTGAGTGCGATGCCGAGGGCACGCGACTCGCGGGTCTTGCTACGGGCTCGTGAGGACACGATTTCCTTTCAATGGTCTCTCTAGTACGAAAACTGCGGAACGCGACACAGGCGTCCGCGCGCACGGCGGGTGCGCTGAGAGAGGGATTCACTGCCAGGAGCGCCCGGCTACAGGGCCGCCCCCGTCGAAAGCGCGTTCCGGGCAGCCGCACCCTGAACGCGCTTCTAGGCCCATCGAGTCTAGCAGACCGCGGTCAGCGTCCGCGCACGATGCGGCGCAGCTTGGCGAGGCGCGACGACACGTCCCGCTCGTTGCCGTGCTCGGTGGGCGTGTAGTACGTCGTGTCGGCGAGCTCGTCGGGCAGGTACTGCTGCCGCAGCACGCCGAGCGCGTCGTCGTGCGGGTACTTGTAGCCCTTGCCGTGGCCGAGCCGCTTGGCGCCCGGGTAGTGGGCGTCGCGGAGATGCTTGGGCACCCTCCCGATCTTCCCCGCCCGCACGTCGGCGATGGCCGCGTCGAGCGCCATGTACGCCGCGTTCGACTTGGGTGCGGTGGCCAGGTGCACGACTGCCTGGGCCAGCGGGATGCGCCCCTCCGGCATCCCGATGTACTGGACCGCGTCGGCGGCCGCGATCGCGACGACCAGCGCCTGGGGGTCGGCCATCCCGATGTCCTCCGAGGCCGACACGATGATGCGGCGGGCGATGAACCGCGGGTCCTCCCCCGCCTCGATCATCCGGGCCAGGTAATGCAGCGCCGCGTCGACGTCGGAGCCGCGCACCGACTTGATGAACGCGCTGATCACGTCGTAGTGCTCGTCGCCGTTGCGGTCGTACCGCAGCAGCGCGCGGTCGACGGCCTGCGCCACGAGCTCGGCGGTGATGAGCGGCTTCTTCTTGGCGGTCGCGGGCGTGGCGGAGGCCGCCGTCACTGAGGCTGCCTCGAGGGCGGTGAGCGCCCTGCGCGCGTCGCCGGAGGCGAGCCGGATGAGTGCGGCGCGGGCATCGGCCTCCAGCTCGTACTGACCGGCGAGGCCGCGGTCGTCGGCGACCGCGCGGTCGATCACCACGCCGAGGTCGTCGTCGCTGAGCGTCTCGAGGGTCAGCAGGAGCGAGCGCGACAGGAGGGGCGAGATCACCGAGAACGACGGGTTCTCGGTAGTCGCGGCGACCAGGGTCACCCAGCCGTTCTCGACGCCGGGGAGCAGCGCATCCTGCTGCGCCTTGGTGAAGCGGTGGATCTCGTCGAGGAACAGCACCGTGGACACGCCGTACAGGTCGCGGGTGGAGAGCGCCTCCTCCATCACCAGGCGGACGTCCTTCACGCCGGCGGTGACGGCGGAGAGCTCGACGAAGCGACGGCCGGACGAGTGCGCGATGGCCTGGGCGAGCGTGGTCTTGCCCGTTCCGGGAGGCCCCCACAGGATCACCGAGACGGAGCCGGAGGTCCCCTCCTTGTCCGACGCCAGCGCGACCAGCGGCGACCCGGGCTTCAGCAGGTGGCGCTGACCCGCGACCTCGTCGAGCGACGTCGGCCGCATGCGCACGGCGAGCGGCGTCGCTCCGGTGCGGAGCCCAGGTTGCACATCGACCACCCGACCAGGCTAGTCGCTGCCACCGACACTCCCGCCGACACTCCCACTGAGGCCTTTTGTCGCTCAAAGGCGCGCCCGCTAAGGTTCTCCATGACTCGCGGGCAGGCGCCCGCGCTACCCCTTTCCCCCGCCCGGCAGCACGGCCGAGGCGCCTGACAGAGGACAGACGTGGCACCTAGCAAGCAGAACGACCGCGAGGCCCGCCAGGCGAGGGAGCGCCTGCGCGCCTACCAGGCCAGGCAGAGCGTGCACGAGCGCTCCGTGGCCCGCCGCAAGCGGGACAACTGGATCGCCGGCATCGCCGTCATCGTGATCGTCGGCCTCGCGGTCGGCACGCAGCTGCTCTACTTCGGCGCCGGCCCCGGCGCGGTCAGCGCCTCGCCGTCGGCATCGGCGACGCCCGCCCCGACCCCGACGGCGACCGGGCAGAACTCCGGAGACGTTCCCCCCGCCTCCCTCTCCGAGAACCGCAGCTGGACCGGCACGCTGAACATCAACGGCATCGACCTCGGCGTCTCGCTCGACGGCAAGGCCGCCCCGCAGGCGGTCGCCTCCACGGTCTCCCTCACGCAGAAGGGCTTCTACGACGGGCTCAGCTGCCACCGCCTCACCAACGGCGGCTTCTACGTGCTGCAGTGCGGCGACCCCCAGGGCGACGGCTCGGGCGGCCCCGGATACTCGTACGGCCCGATCGAGAACGCCCCTGCCGACAACGTCTACAAGGCCGGCACCATCGCGATGGCCCGCCAGGGCGGCAACGCGTACAGCCAGGGCAGCCAGTTCTTCGTGGTCTACAAGGACACCACGATCCCGTCCGACGCCGCCGGCGGCTACACGGTCATCGGCACCGTCACCAGCGGGCTCGACACGCTCATCGCCGACGTCGCCGACAAGGGCATCGAGGGCGGCTCGTCCGACGGCGCCCCCGCGGTGAAGACGACCATCGGCAGCTTCACGCTGCAGTGACCGCGGCGTGTGCAATAGGCTGATTCCGACCGTCGGGCGGGCACCCGCCCGGACAGCACAGCAGCAAGGTGAGGCTCTTGGCTACTTCTGATCAGCACCCGTGGGGTCGCGTCGACGAGGACGGCACCGTCTACGTGCGCGAGGGCGATGGCGAGCGCGCCGTCGGTCAGTACCCGGACGGAACGCAGGAGGAGGCGCTCGCGTACTTCGAGCGCAAGTACACGGATCTCGCCGGCCAGGTCTCCCTGCTCGAGCAGCGCGCCCGGCGCGGCGCACCCGCCGGCGACGTCGCGAAGTCGGTCGCGAACCTCCGCTCCGCCGTCGAGGGCGCGAACGCCGTCGGCGACCTCGCGTCTCTGCTCACGCGCCTGGACGCGCTGGGCGGCACCGTCGAGGAGCTGACCGAGCAGCAGAGCGCCGAGGCGAAGGCCGCGGTCGAGCAGGCCGTCGTCGAACGCACCGCCATCGTCGAGGAGGCCGAGGGCCTCGCCGCCCAGGACCCGGCCCGCACGCAGTGGAAGCAGACCACCGCCGCCCTCGACGCGCTGTTCGCGCGGTGGCAGACCCACCAGCACGACGGCCCGCGCCTCCCCAAGGCCAAGGCCGACGAGCTCTGGAAGCGGTTCCGCGGCGCCCGCTCCACCATCGAGCACAACCGCAAGGCGTTCTTCGCCGACCTCGACAACCAGCACCGCGACGTCCGCACGCGCAAGAACGCGCTCATCGAGCAGGCAGAGGCGCTCATCCCGCAGGGCGCCGACGGCGTCCCCGAGTACCGCCGCCTCCTCGACCAGTGGAAGCTGGCCGGACGCGCCGGCAAGAAGAACGACGACGCCCTGTGGGCCCGGTTCAAGGCCGCCGGCGACGCCATCTACGCCGCGAAGGCCGAAGTCGACGCCCGCGACAACGTCGAGTACGAGGCCAACCTGCAGCAGAAGCTGGCCCTCCTCGACGAGGCCGAGCCCATCCTGCAGGAGAAGGACCGCGAGAAGGCCCGTGCCGCCCTGCTCTCGGTGCAGGAGCGCTGGGACGCCATCGGCCGGGTCCCGCGCGAGCAGGTGCGTCCGATCGAGGACCGGCTGCGCAAGATCGAGGCGGCCGTGCGCCGGCTCGACGAGGAGCACTGGGAGCGCAACAACCCCGAGAAGAAGGCGCGCACCGAGGGGCTCGCCAGCCAGTTGAACGCAGCCATCGCGAAGCTCGAGCAGGAGCTCGCCGACGCGAAGGCCAGCGGCGACGAGTCCAAGGTCAAGGCCGCTCAGGAGGCGCTCGACGCCCGCCGTATCTGGCTCGACGCGTTGGGCTGACCAGCACTTACGCACATCCGCCGCGGGGCGGGCGGGTGTGCCCCCCAACCCCCCCCCCCCCGCCCCGCCCCGGCCCCCCCCCCCGGGGGGGGGGGGGGCGGCCAACAGCCCCCCCCACCCCCCCC
>NZ_JBPGXM010000031.1:0-32076 GCF_056755495.1 Leifsonia sp. KNZ12-8B | reverse complement strand
GGGAGGCATGGAGCATCACACCCACGAGGACAAGTCGACCGTCGCCGCCGTGTCGAGGCCGCCGACGACGATCACGCGGGCGCCGGAGGCGACAGCGGCGGCCACCCCGGCCTCCGCGTCCTCGAAGACGACGCAGTCCGCGATCGCGACGCCGAGCCGTTCCGCCGCGAGGAGGTAGCCCTGCGGGTCGGGCTTGCCGCGCTCGACGTCCTCCGCGCTGACCAGCACGTCGGGGATCCGCAGGCCGGCCGCGCGGAGGCGGGCCTCCGCCAGCTCGCGCGGCGCGCTGGTGACCACCGCGACCGGCGCGCCCAGCGCCTCCAGCTCCTCCAGGAGGGCGACGGCGCCGCCGATCTGGACGATGCCGTCGGTGCGGGTGAGCTCCTCGGCGACGAGGCCCTGCGCGATGGCGAGCCGCTCGTCGTCGGAGGCGTCGGGCAGGAAGCGCACGATCGTGTCCATCGCCTGCCGCCCGTGCGAGTACGCCAGGATGTCGGCCGGCTCGACGCCGTGGCGCACGCCGAACTCGGTCCACACCGCCTCCACGACGGGCGTCGAGTCGACGAGCGTGCCGTCCATGTCGAACAGGAAGCCGGATGCGCTGATGTCCACCCGCCCAGCCTACGGGCGCCGCACCCCACCGCCCCGCGCGAGTCGTGACCTCATGTCACGACTCGGCGCGAGCAGTGACATGAGGTCACGACTCGGCGCGAGCGGTGACATGAACTCACGACTCGGCGCGCCGCCTCCGTCGCCTCACGATGACGCCGGCCCCGACGGCCAGCAGGCCGACCACAGCCAGGAGTCCGGCCGCAGCGGAGTCGGAGCCCGTGGCCGCGAGCTCGCCCCCGCCTCCCGTGGACTCCGCCGGCGGCTGCGTCGGCGGCGTCGGCGGCGTCGGCGGCGACGGCGGAGCGACGACGGGCACGACCGCCGACGCCACCGCCGACGTCACCGTCGAACCGCGAGGGTCGGTGGCCGTGGCCGTGGCCCGATTGACGATCGCCCCGCTCAGGGCGTCGCCGGCGGTGATGGTGTGCGGGAGGCTCTGACAGCTCGCCGCCTCGCCCGGCGCCAGCGTCACGGTGTCGCACGACACGACACCGGCGATCGGGTCGTCGATGGTCACCTCGTGCAGCGTGATGTCGCCGGTGTTGGTGGCGACGAAGGTCCAGGTGACCGCGTCGCCGGCGTCGGTCCGGCCGGAGCCGTTCGCGTCGACCACCTCGGCCGCCTTGGTCAGCCCGAGCGCGGGCGACGCGGGGACCGGGAGCGACAGCGAGGCCTCCGGCGAGGTGGTGATCACCGCGGACTGCGGGGCGTTGCCCGACGCCTGCGCGGTGTTGTCGATCAGCCCGCCGTCGAGATCGGCCTGGGTGACCTCGTACGACGCGGTGCAGGTCATGCTCTCCCCGGGCTGCAGCGTGGTCTGCGGGCACGCAGGCGGCGCCAACGGTCCGGACCCGGTGAACGAGAGCTCGTCGACGACGACGTTCTCGAGGGCGAATTGGCCGGAGTTGGTCACCGCGTAGCGGTACTCGACGGCCATGCCCAGCGCAAGCTCGGTGACCGGCTGATCGTCGGCCGTCACCGCCGCCTTGGTGAGCGAGAGCGCGGTCGGCACGACGGCGGTCGCGGCGGTGGTGGCCGAACCGCCGCCGCAGCTCACCGCCACGCAGAAGGGATCGGTCGGGGTCAGCACGACGGTGTTGGTCGCCGGCCCTTCGGCGACGGCGACCCCCGTGATCGTCAGGACGGCAACGGAGTTGACCCCGGCCGCGAAGGCTCCGCTGACCTGATTGCCGACGGCGCTCGGGGTGCACGTACCTGTTCCGACGGTGATGGCGCAGCTGACGCCGGTCACCTCGACCGCCGGAGGAACCGTGTCGGTGAAGGTCGCGCTACCGAGTCCCTGTCCGTTCAGCATGGTGACGGTGTACGTCACGGGCTGCCCGATCGCGAAGGTCGGGGCGCTGGCGGCCTTGAACACCCTGAACGTGGGCCGCTGCACGACGAAGGTGGCGCTTGCCGTGTTGTTGGCGGGGTCGGAGTCGATGGTCGCGCCGTCCTGCTGCACCGGGCTGCCCGGCGGTCCGACCGTGTTGGTCGCGAAGTCGGTGGGTATCACCGCGGTGTTCGAGCGCAGGCCGCTCGGCGCATCGAGGGCGACCGTGCCCACGATCTCCACGGTCACCGCGCCTCCCGCGGGAGCGGTCCAGTCGGCGGAGACCACCGGCCCGGTCCCGGAGGGCGTGAGGCAGACCGCTCCCCCGCTCCCGCTGCACGTCCAGGTCACGTCGGCGACCCCCGTCGAGGTCAGGTCGTCGAACACACGGGCGACGCCCTCCGGGGCGTTCCCGATCGCGGTCGGCCCGTTGTTCACCGCCGTCACCACGAAGCCGATCGGGTCGCCCGGAACGAACTGGCCCGGGACCAACCCCGGATGGCCTGGAGTCGCCGGAGACAGCACCTTCGTGATCGCCGCGTCGGTGAAGGCCGTGACCCGGACGCGCCGGATGTCGTGATAATCCGTCGCTCCGCCGGTGGAGGCCCCGAACCCCAGCTTGAGCGTGGAGGGGAGCGGGATCTGGCCCGGCACCGCGGCGAGGTTCACCGAGAGCACCTGCGTCAGCGGCCCGAACGGGAGGTCTTTGCGCACCGGGTCGCTGATCGAGACGGTCAGGGTGACGGCCCCGCCCTCGGGGGCCACCACCACCCGGACGTGCCGATAGAGGGAGAGCGGCCGCACCGCGGGATCGACGGTGTTGCCGGCGAGTCCGGTCCAGACGCCGGCCACGGGCACTCCATCCACCCAGGGGTAGTTCGCGCCGGGGGTCGCGCACGGTGTGGTGCCGGATCCACGCACCCCGATCGTGGACGGGCTGACACCCGGACCGCCGTCGGCGTTCGTCGTCGGCAGCGCGTAGTTCCCGTAGACGTCGAGGCCCAAGCCGACGTAGCCGCCTTCGACGCCGCAGCCGGCCGCACTGCCCGCATAGCCGAGCCCGCCGCCGATGCCACCGGCCGTGACCGGCGCGGCCCCGTCGACCAGGTACATCGAGAGCCCATCGCCCGTGCGCGCCGGGAGGCCGTCTCCACTGAACGATGTGCCCCCCTCCTGCCGGTAGTCGAAGTCGACGGCGAAGCCGGTGGAGGAGGGGAAGGGCGTGTCGTTGAGGATGTTCGTGGCCTGGTTGGTGCCGGCGTTCGTCAGCCGCAACCACTGGTCGACGGTGTAGACGTTCCCGCTGGCCCCCGCCCCGGTGACGACGCTCGCCCAGTTCGGGTTGGTGTCGCCCGGCGTGCCGTCCGTGTCATCGACGATGGGGAAGGGAGGGATCGCCTCCGCGGGCCGCGGCTGCACCGTCACCGCGAGCGTCACCCCCGCGAGCGTCGCAGCCAGTGCTACCGCCGTTGCACGCACCCCTCGATGCCGGCGCCGCATCCCGCCTCTCTCCGCAGCTCGCATCGCCCCTCCGCTCGTCGCGATGCGAACACGGTAACGCGCGGACGTCGTACGCCACTAGGGAGTTTCCGCCTCCTTACGTGCGCCGCGCCGGCCGGTTGCAGTGGTCGCAACCGGCGCGTACGTGGCTCGCGTCATCTTCCTGCGGAGCGTGCGTCCTGCGCCGCCCGAAGGTCGCCGAGTGCGCGCTCGGTCTCGCGGGTGACGCGGCCGCCGCGGGCGGCGATCGCCGCCGGGAGCCAGTCGCTCAGGATGAAGCGGCGACGGGAGCGGATCGGCTCCCCGCCGTTGGTGCGAGCCGGGCGGGCCACCCAGCCGTGTTCCATGCCTTGTGCCCAGGTCGTGTTTGCCATGACCCATACGTTACGAACGAAAAGATCGTGCCACGAGATGGCTGCAGGTCTTTCTTCGCAAAGATCCGGCCAGTACACTGGCCCCATGTTGAAGAAGGTCGCGGTGCCCGTCATCGACGAGTTCGCCATGTTCGAGTTCGGCGTCGTCTGCGAGGTCTTCGGCCTCGACCGCAGCTACGCGAACCTCGAGCCGTTCGACTTCCGCGTCTGCTCCCTCCACCCCGGCGAGCCGGTCCACAACCCGCAGGGCGTGCAGCTCATCGCGCCCTACGGGCTCGAGGCCATGGAGGACGCGGACCTCATCTGCGTCCCTGCCGCCACGGTGCGCGACGACTACCCCGAGGAGCTGCTGGAGGCGCTGCGACGCGCCCACGCCCGCGGCGCCATCCTGCTCAGCGTGTGCTCCGGCGCCTTCGTGCTCGGCGCCGCCGGACTGCTCGACGGGCGGGAGTGCACCACGCACTGGCGGTACGCCGACGCCCTGCAGCGCCGCTACCCCGCCGCCCTCGTCGACCCCGACGTGCTGTTCGTCGACGACGGCACGGTGATCACGAGCGCGGGCACCTCCGCCGGCATCGACGCCTGCCTGCATCTCGTTCGCCGCGAGCTCGGCAGCGCCGTCGCCAACACGATCGCCCGCAACATGGTCGTGCCGCCGCAGCGCGACGGCGGCCAGCGCCAGTACATCGAGCGCCCGGTCTCCGACTGCTCGGACGACACCTTCAGCGAGCTCATCGACTACCTGACGAGCAGCCTCCACGAGAGCCACTCGGTGGCCACCCTCGCCCACCGCACGCACATGTCGACGCGCAGCTTCTCACGCCGCTTCGTCGCCGAGACCGGGGTCCCGCCCATGCAGTGGCTGACCACGCAGCGCATCCTGCACGCCCGCCTGCTGCTCGAGACGACGTCGCTGCCGATCGACGAGGTGGCCCGGCAGTGCGGTTTCGGCAGCGCGACGCTGCTCCGCCACCACTTCGACGCGGAGGTCGGGGTGCCGCCGACCCGCTACCGGGCGTCCTTCGCGCGCACGCCGGAGGTGACCGCGGCGGTGTGAGGCCGGTGCGCCCGGTCGACGTGGACGTGCGTCCACCGCCACCGGTCGTCGTGCCCCTCCTCATGCGGCGGCTCGGGGAGGTCGTCGCCGCGGTAGTGCCGCAGCAGCCGCTGGTTGCGCGCAGCCAGCCGACCGCACAGCCACACGGTCACGAGACCGCAGCCGACCGTCCCCCACGCCCGCGGGTTCTCCCCCTGCGTCGGGATGGCGACCGCGATCGCCACGGTCCCGATGAGCGCCAGGAGGCCGAGCACGATCCCGCTCGCCACTCTGCGTCGTGCCCGGGCACGCTCCGTCCGGTCGCCCATGCGACGCAAGCTACTCCGGGAGTGCGGTGACGGGTAGGTGGACGTCGGGTGAACACCTCCCGCACACAGCGAAGGACCGGTGCGGCCCGCAGGCTGCACCGGTCCTCGTGTCTGACGTCGGGAGTCAGTCGCGCTTGAAGGCGTCCTTCACCTTCTCGCCCGCCTGCTTCAGGTCGGCTTTCATCTGGTCGCCCTTGCCCTCGGCCTCGAGGCGCTCGTCGCCGGTGGCCTTGCCGGCCGACTCCTTGGCCTCGCCACCGAACTTCTCGCCGGCGTTCTCGATCTTGTCGTCGAGTCCCATAGCGCTGTCCTTCCGTCGTTGTTCGTACGGTCCATTCGAACCTCCCACCCCGGCGCGAGCGGGTCCACCCGCACGCTCCGGGTGGGAAATCAACCCCCCGCCGCGCGCTTGGCGCATCCGGATCGCGCACGATGTAATCGACACATGATCGCCTCCGACCGCCCCGACGCCGAGCTGCTCGCCTGGAGCAGCCCCGTCGCCCGCCTCTGGGTCGCCACGACGCCGAGCGCCTACGTGGGGATGGTCGAGCAGACCGACGAGGGCTACGTCGCCAACGGCAGCACGAGCGAGGAGCTGGGTCTCTTCCGCTCGCTCGGCGGCGCCCGCCGGGCGGTCTACGGCGCGTGGCGGAGCGACTCGACCGACGCGACGTCGGCCGCCACGCCCACGGCGGCCTGACGGTCTGCGGCCAGACGAACGTCGGCCCGCCAGTCGCCGCCCTGCCCGGCGCTCAGTCGCGCGCCCGGTCGATGCCTGCCAGCGTCTCCGACATCCGGCCGAGGAAGTCGACGACCAGCCTCCGCTCGCCCGGGTCGAGCGCGGCGGCCACGCCCAGCATCCGGAGGTGCATCTCCTGGAGGGTGTGCCGCACCTCCTCGTCGGCGCCCGGCGTCGCCACCACGACCACGCTGCGGCGGTCATCCGGATGCGGCCGCCTCGCCACGTGCCCAGAGACGGTGAGCCGGTCGAGCATGACCGTGACCGACGACGACTTGAGACCGAGCAGCTCGCCGATCTCGGCGGGGGTCGCCGGCCGCCCCTCCGCCTGGCGCTTCAGCAGGAACCGGAGCGCGCGCAGGTCGTTCTCGCCCATCCGCATCGAGTCGCGGGTGCGCCTGCGCATCGCCTGCTCGGCGGCGCGGTAGCTGCGCAGCGCCTGCAACAGGTCGACGGTGTGGGGCGCGGCCTCGTCGTACCAGGCGGCACCGGTGTTCGGGTTCTCGATGATCCGACTCTACGTGCTCTGCGACCGGGTCTTCTGCGTGCCCGCTGCGTGCTTGCCAGGCTTCGGGAGGCTGTCGCCGCCGTCGATGTGGTCGACGGCGTCGCGCAGCCGTTCGAGGAAGGAGACGACGACCTTCGCCTCGTCCGCGTCGAGGGACTCGGCCACCCGCACGACCTCCTCGCGCACATCGCCGAGGATCGCGCGCTGCAGCTGATCCTCCGGGACGGCCGGGACGACGATCAGCGCGCGCCGGTCGAACGGGCTCGCCTCCCGGCGGATGTGCCCGCCGCGCTCCAGCCGGTCGAGCAGCGCGGTGACCGACGAGCTCTGGATGCCGAGATACTCGGCCAGCTCCTTCGGGCCGACCGTGCGGCCGTTCTCCTGAGCACGCAACAGGTAGCGCATCGCCGAGATGTCGTTCTCGCTCATGCGCAGCACACCCTCGGAGCGGCGGCGCAGCGCAGCCTCGGCAGCACCGTAGGCGCGCATGGCCTCCAGCACCTCGATGCCGGGGGTGCGATCGGCGCCTTCCTGCGCGTACCAGTAGTGCGCCGACCCGTGAGTCTCGGACGACATGGCTTAACGATAGAACAACTACTAACTAGTTCGCCTAGCGTTCGGTGCGCGCGCCCGCCGGTTCGTCGGTGAGGATCAGCCCGGCGGGGCGGTGCGTGCCGTCCATGAGCTGCTCCAGCCAGACGCGGTTGAGCGGGGAGCCGGCCGCCTGGGTGAAGCGGAACCGGATGGGGAAGCCGTTGTCGATCCAGATCGACTCACGGCCGAACTCGCCGTTCTCCGGCATCCAGCTCAGGGCGAACGACTCGCGCCGCCGCAGCTTCGTCGTGATCACGACCTGCAGATGACTGAGCACCCGGTCGTCGAACTCGTACTCGCTGTCCCCGTAGCTCAGGACGCCCATGGCCGCTCCGTCTCCCACCGCTGCTCGTATGCCCGTGGCAGCAGAACGCTCGCCTACGCGACATGTAGTTAGTCTAAGCATATAGCTCGAACGTCTAGCAATACACCGGCGTGAACATTTCAAGCCCTTCACCGCCGGTCCTCTCGCGGACAGAATGAACTGACGTGACCAGCCCCTACCCGGCCGACCGCATCCCGGCCAGCACCTACCGCCTCCAGATCTCCGCCGACTTCACGCTGCGCGACGCCGCCCAGGTGCTCGACCACCTGCAGCGCCTCGGCGCCGACTGGGTCTACCTCTCCCCCCTCCTGCAGGCCGAGCCCGGCTCGAACCACGGCTACGACGTGATCGACCACTCCCGCGTCGACGAGGAGCGCGGCGGTCCCGAGGCGCTGCGCGAGTTCGCCGCGGCGGCGCACGAGCGCGGGATGCGCATCCTGGTCGACATCGTCCCGAACCACGCCGGCGTGGCGACGCCGCGCCTGAACGCCTGGTGGTGGGACGTGCTCGCCCACGGCCGGGAGTCGGCGTACGAGCCGTACTTCGACATCGACTGGGCGTTCGGCGGCGGACGGCTGCGCCTCCCGATCCTGGGCGACGGACCGGACGAGGAGGATGCGCTGCGCGTCGAGGACGGCGAGCTGCGCTATTACGACCATCGCTTCCCGATCGCGCCGGGCACCGAGGGCGGCGCGCCGACGCCGAGCTCAACTACCGCCGCTTCTTCGCGGTGAACACGCTCGCCGGTCTCCGGGTCGAGGACGACCGCGTCTTCGACGACACGCACCGCGAGATCGGGCGCTGGATCCGGGAGGGACTCGTGGACGGGCTCCGCGTCGACCACCCGGACGGCCTGCGCGACCCCGGCCGCTACCTCGAGCGCCTCGCCGAACTCGCCGACGGCCGCCCGATCTGGGTCGAGAAGATCATCGAGGGCGACGAGCGGATGCCCGACTGGCCGGTCGCCGGGACCACGGGCTACGACGCGCTCGGGCTGGTCGACCGCGTCCTCGTCGACCCGGCCGGCGAAGAGCCGCTGACCGCCCTCGCCCGCGAGCACGACGACCGCGGCGAGAACCAGGACTGGGCCGAGCTCGTGCATCGCCGCAAGCGCGCGGCGGCCGACGGCATCCTCCGCTCGGAGGTGCTGCGGGTGGTGCGCGAGCTGCGGCTGGACAGCGAGGGCGCCGGCGCCGACCCGGACGCCGCGGAGCGTGCCGCCGACGCGGTGGCCGAGCTCGCGGCCTGGTTCCCCGTGTACCGCAGCTACCTTCCCTTCGGCGCCGGGTATCTGGAGGCTGCACGCGACGCCGCCGCGGCCTCCCGGCCCGACATCGCTGGCACCGTCCGCGAGGTGGCCGCGCGCCTCGCCGAGGGGGCGGGGCCGGATGCGCCGTCCGAGCGCTTCCAGCAGACGACCGGCGCGATCATGGCGAAGGGCGTCGAGGACAACGCGTTCTACCGCTGGACGCGCCTGGTCGCCCTGACCGAGGTCGGCGGCGAGCCGGACCTGTTCGCCATCTCGGTCGAGGACTTCCACCGGCACCAGCAGGACCGCCAGGGGCGCCTGCCCCAGTCGATGACCACGCTCACCACCCACGACACCAAGCGCAGCGAGGACACCCGAGCGCGCATCCTCGCGATCGCCGAGGTGCCGGAGCGCTTCGAGCGGTTCCTGGCCGCGGTGCACGAGCGGGTGCCGCTCGGCGACGGGTCGCTGGAGTCGCTGCTCTGGCAGTCGATCCTGGGCGCCTGGCCCGCCTCCCGGGACCGGCTGCAGGCGTACGCGCTCAAGGCGGCCCGCGAGGCCGGCGCGTCCACCGGCTGGACCGACCCCGACGAGGAGTTCGAGGCGCGCATGGCCGCGCTGGTCGACGCCGCCTTCGACGACGAGCGCGTGGCCGCCGAGGTGGAGGCGATGTCCGCGCTGCTCGACGGGCCGGGCGCGAGCAACGGGCTCGCCGCCAAGCTGGTCCAGCTCACCATGCCGGGCGTCCCCGACGTGTACCAGGGGTCGGAGCGCTGGGAGCGGTCGCTGGTCGACCCGGACAACCGGCGCCCGGTGGAGTGGGACGTCGCCGCGGGGCTCCTCGCGCACATCGACGAGGGCTGGCAGCCCGGGATCGACTCGTCGGGCGCAGCCAAGGTGCTCGTCACCTCCCGCGCGCTGCGGCTGCGGCGCGACCGGCCCGAGCTGTTCGCGGACTACACCCCGCTCCGCGCCGACGGTGAGCGCGCCGGCCACCTGCTCGCCTTCGACCGCGGCGGCGCCGTGACGCTGGTCACGCGCCTTCCGCACTCCCTGGCCGCCGCCGGCGGCTGGGGCGACACGACCATCGACCTCGGGGAGGCGCAGATGCGCGACGAGCTCACCGGACGGGAGCTGCGCGGCCGCGTGCCGCTCGCGACGATCTTCGACCGCTACCCGGTCGCGCTCCTGGCGGTGACCCGATGACCGCGGGCCGCCCGCTGGGCCCCGACCGCACCTTCCCGGTCTGGGCGCCGCACGCCTCGGCGGTGGATGTCGTGGTGGACGGCCACGGCACCCACCCGCTGACCCCGGTGCGCGACGCCGCGCCCGGCGACGAGGGCTGGTGGAGCCTCCCCTCCCCGCTCGACGCCGGCCCCGGCCTCGTCGACTACGGCTTCGTGGTCGAGGGGGACGGCCCGCACTCCGACCCGCGGTCGCTGCGCCAGCCCGACGGCGTACACGGCCTGACCCGCGAGTTCGACCCGCGCGCCTTCTCCTGGACCGATGGAGGCTGGCGCGGCCGCGACCTGATCGGCGCCGTGATCTACGAGCTGCACATCGGCACCTTCACACCGGAGGGCACCCTCGACTCGGCGATCCGACGCCTCGACCACCTCGTGGAACTCGGCATCGACGCCGTGGAGGTGCTGCCGGTCAACGCCTTCAACGGCACGCACAACTGGGGCTACGACGGCGTGCTCTGGTACGCCGTGCAGGAGACGTACGGTGGGCCGGAGGCGTACCAGCGCTTCGTCGACGCCTGCCACGCCCGCGGGCTGGCCGTCGTGCAGGACGTGGTCTACAACCACCTCGGCCCGAGCGGCAACTACCTGCCGCTGTACGGCCCCTACCTGGGCAGCGCGTCGAGCACGTGGGGCGCCTCCCTCAACCTGGACGGCCCGCACTCGGACGTCGTGCGCGGGTACATCCTCGACAACGCGCGCTACTGGCTGGAGGACATGCACGTCGACGGGTTGCGCCTGGACGCGGTGCACGCCCTCCACGACGAGCGTGCCGAGCACCTCCTGGAGGCGCTGGCCCGCCAGGCCGACGAACTCGCGTCGGCGCTCGGCCGCCCGCTCACGCTGATCGCCGAGAGCGACCTCAACGACCCGAAGCTGATCCGCCGCCGCGAGCAGCACGGGTACGGCCTCCACGCCCAGTGGGACGACGACGTGCACCACGCGATCCACGCGAACCTGACCGGCGAGGTCACCGGCTACTACGCCGACTTCGGTGCGACGGAGGCCCTGGTGAAGGTGTTCGAGCGCGGGTTCTTCCACGACGGCACGTACTCGAGCTTCCGCGAGCGGCACCACGGCCGGCCGCTGGACGACGACATCCCGCACACCCGGCTGGTCGCCTTCAGCCAGGACCACGACCAGATCGGCAACCGCGCCGCCGGCGACCGGATCACGGCGACGCTCGACCAGGGCGGCCTCGCCGTCGCGGCCGCGCTCACGCTGCTCGGCCCGTTCACGCCGATGCTGTTCATGGGCGAGGAGTGGGGCGCGACGACGCCGTGGCAGTTCTTCACCTCCCACCCCGAGCCCGAGCTCGGGAAGGCGACGGCGGAGGGCCGCGTGAAGGAGTTCGAGAAGATGGGCTGGGACCCGGACGTGGTGCCAGACCCGCAGGACCCCGAGACGTTCCTCCGCTCGAAGCTCGACTGGTCGGAGCCGACCCAGCCCGCGCACGCCGAGCTGCTGCGGTGGTACCGCGACCTGATCGCCCTGCGCCGCACGATCCCCGCCGAGACCCCCGCGACGGAGGTGGGAGTGACGGAGGGCGTGTTCACCTTCACGCGCGGCCCGCTGCGGGTGGAGGCGGCACTGAGCGGCCGCGGCCTCGGCGAGGTGCCCGCCGGGGCGGACGTCGCCGCGTCCTTCGCCGACGCGGTGCGGGTCACCCGCGCCTGACCCCCCGGTAGGCAATCGCCGAGTACGCGAATATTCGCCGGAAAACCGCCGAGTACGCAGAATATCCGCGCACTCGGCGGTTGCGCGGCCGGGCGGGTAGCGGGCGCGGCCCCCGGTGTCAATGGCCTCCACCGGGCCCCCGCCGCCCGGTAGGTTGGCTGGACACGACGATCGGAGGCCCTGTGACCGAGCCCGGTTCCCACCACGCCCGCACGGATGCCGGGGTCGCCCGGTGAGCCCGGTGAGCAGGGACGGCTCCTTCGCGTATCCGCTCGGCGTCACCCTCGTCGAGGGCGGTGCCAACGTCGCCGTCTACAGCGAGCGCGCCGACCGTGTGACCGTCAGCCTGTTCCGCGAGGACGGCACCGAGGAGCGCACCGACCTCCCGAACCGCACCGGTCACGTCTTCCACGGCATCGTGCCGAACATGAACCCCGGCGACCGCTACGGCCTGCGCGTCGACGGGCCATGGGCCCCGGAGGCGGGCCTCCGCTTCTCCCCCGCCAAGGTGCTGCTCGAACCGCACACGCAGGCGGTCACCGGCGCCTTCGACATGACGCAGGCCGTCTTCGGGCACCGGCTCGACAAGCCGAAGCGCCGCGACGACACCGACGGCGCCGGCCATGTCGCGCTGGGCGTCGTCACCGACAACCGCGCCTTCGACTGGGGCGACCACGAGCGGCCCAGCATCCCGCTGTCGGAGTCGATCATCTACGAGGTGCACCTCAAGGGCTTCACCAAGCTGATGGAGAAGGTGCCGGAGGAGCTGCGCGGCACCTACGCCGGCCTCGCCAACGACGCCGCGATCGAGTACCTCACCGGTCTCGGCGTGACCGCGGTCGAGCTGCTGCCGGTGCACCAGTTCCTGCAGGACTCCCACCTGCTCGAGAAGGGCCTCCGCAACTACTGGGGCTACAACTCCATCGGCTTCTTCGCCCCGCACAACGAGTACGCGGCGACCGGCGACCGCGGCCAGGTCGACGAGTTCAAGGGGATGGTGAAGGCGCTGCACAAGGCCGGCATCGAGGTCATCCTCGACGTCGTCTACAACCACACCGCCGAGGGCAACGACAAGGGCCCCACCCTCAGCTTCAAGGGCATCGACAACCCCTCGTACTACCGGCTGGTGGAGGGCGACGCGGCTCACTACTTCGACACGACCGGCACGGGCAACAGCGTCAACGTCAGCCACCCCGCGGCGCTGCAGCTCATCATGGACTCGCTGCGCTACTGGGTGACCGAGATGCACGTCGACGGCTTCCGCTTCGACCTGGCCACTACGCTGACCAGGCAGGGCGGCGACGCCAGCCTCCACAGCGCCTTCCTCACGCTCTGCCAGCAGGACCCGGTGCTCTCGACGGTCAAGCTGATCGCCGAGCCGTGGGATGTCGCCGGCTACCAGCTGGGCGGCTTCCCGGCCGACTGGTCGGAGTGGAACGGCAAGTTCCGCGACGACGTGCGCGACTTCTGGCGCGGCACCGAGGGGATGCTGGCGACGCTCTCGCAGCGCGTGCTCGGCAGCCCCGACATCTACGAGGAGTCCCGCCGGGCGCCGCTCTCGAGCGTCAACTTCGTCACGGCGCACGACGGCTTCACGCTCGCCGACCTCACCAGCTACGAGCAGAAGCACAACGAGGCCAACGGCGAGGACAACAACGACGGGGAGTCCGACAACCGCTCGCGCAACTACGGCGTCGAGGGTCCGACGGACGACCCGGACATCCTCGCGATCCGCACGCGTCAGCGGAAGAACTTCCTCGCCACCGTGCTCCTCTCGGCCGGTGTGCCGATGATCCTCGGCGGCGACGAGATCGCCCGCACCCAGCAGGGCAACAACAACGCGTACTGCCAGGACAACGAGATCTCGTGGTTCGACTGGCAGCACGCCGACTGGGAGCTGCGCGACTTCACCGAGAAGCTCATCCGCCTCCGCCGCGCCGAGCCGGCCCTCCGCCCGGAGTGGTACCGGCAGGCGCCCGACGTCGGCGGCGTGGACACGGTGTGCATCCTCCGCGCCGACGCCGAGTTCTTCGCCGACGAGGATTGGGACGACCCGGAGGCGCGGTCGATCGCCTTCCAGCTGATGCACGAGGGCTCCGACTCGTTCCTGCTGATGCTCAACGCCGCGGCGAACGGCGTGGAGTTCACGCTGCCGGAGCCTCCCGGGGCGCACTGGGAGCTGGAGCTGTCGAGCGACCCCGAGCTCGCGCTGAACGACGGCGAGAGCGTGATCGTCGGCGAGACCTCCTTCGCGCTGCTCCGCTCGCGGGCCGGCTGATGGCCGAGACCGAGATCCCCGCGCTGCTCGGCCGCTACCGCCCGCAGAACCTGATCGGGCGCGGCGGCGAGGCCAGCATCTTCCGAGCGGTCGACGAGATCCTCGGCCGGGAGGTCGCGATCAAGCTGTACCGGTCGGGCGGCGAGGAGGAGATGGCGCAGTACCGTACCGAGCAGATGGCGCTCGCGCGGCTCAGCCACCACGGCATCGTGTCGCTGATCGACGCGGGCATCGACTACTCCTCGCTGCGCGACCCGCGGCCGTTCCTCATCATGGAGCTGGTCTCCGGGACCGACCTCGCGACCGCGCTGGACGAGCGCGAGCTGTCGACGGAGGAGATCGCCGAGATCGCCTACGACGTCTCCGAAGCGCTGGAGTACGTGCACGCGAACGGCGTCATCCACCGCGACATCAAGCCGTCCAACATCATGCTGGTGACCTACGGTACGACGACGTTCCGCGCGCGTGCCCGCCTCACCGACTTCGGGATCGCGATCGGCCTCCCCGCGTCGCAGCAGCACCAGGAGGAGGGCAAGACCACCGGCACCGCGGCCTACCTGAGCCCGGAGCAGGCGTCCCGCCGCCCGGCCACCGCGGCGAGCGACATCTACTCGCTCGGGCTGGTGCTGCTGGAGTGCTTCACGCGCAGCGTGGCCTACCCCGGCTCGGACGCGATCGAGTCGGCGCTCGCCCGGCTGAGCGCCGACCCGCCGGTCCCCGACGACCTGCCCGGCGAGTGGACGCGGCTGCTGCGCGCCATGACCGCCCGCGACCCGGCCGACCGGCCGACCGCGGAGCAGCTGACGCCGCTCTTCCGCGAGGCCGTCATCGAGGCCGCGGGGTTGGCGACGCGGACCTGACGCTGGCTAGAGTCGCGGCGTGACCACCGACTCCGGACTTCTCGACAGCGGCCTCCTGCGCCTCGACGACGGCGCCGAGCTCTACTGGGAGTCGTCGGGGGCTCCCGACGGCGTCCCCGCGGTGTGGCTGCACGGCGGCCCGGGTTCCGGACTCGCCGCCGGCGGCTACCGGAACCGGTTCGATCCCGCCCGCAATCTGATCGTCGGTCTCGACCAGCGAGGATGCGGGCGCAGCCGGCCGCTCGTCGTCGACGACCTCGGCGCCCTGGGCGGCATCACGACCCAGCGGATGATCGCCGACCTGGAGGCCCTGCGCGAGCACCTCGGGATCGAGCGCTGGATCGTGACCGGCGCATCCTGGGGCAGCACGCTCGCACTCGCGTACGCCGTCGCCCATCCGGAGCGCGTGCTCGGCGTCGTCGTGTTCGCGGTGACGACCACCTCGCGCGACGAGGTCGACTGGATCACGGAGGGCGTCGGGCGCGTCTTCCCGGAGGCCTGGCAGGCCTTCGCGGCCGCCGCGGGCCGCCTCCCGGGCGAGCGGGTCGTGGAGGCGTACGCCCGGCGTCTGGCGGGACCGGACGCGGAGGACCGCGCCCGCGCCGCAGACGACTGGGACGCCTGGGAGTCGACCCACGTCTCGCTCGACCCGGCCTGGCAGCCCGGCCCGCTGCACGAGGACGCGGCGCAGCGTGCCGTGTTCGCGACCTTGGTCACGCACCTCTGGGCGAACGACGCCTTCCTCCCCGGCGACGAGGCGATCCTGGAGCGCACGGACCGGCTGGCCGACGTGCCCGTCGTGCTCATCCACGGCCGCCGCGACATCAGCGGGCCGGTTATCACGGCCTGGCGGCTGCACCAGCGCCTCCCGCACAGCGAGCTGCACGTCGTGGAGGACGAGGGGCACGGCGGTCCGGTGTCGGTCGAGCTGATGCGGGAGGCCGTGGCCCGGCTGACCGCGGAGGCGCGAAATCTGCCCGACATCCCGGCCTCATAGCCTGTCTGTCATGAGCGTCATGAGTGTCAGCATCGCCCGCGCCGACTTCGCGGATCCCGCCCTCGCCGCCTTCCTTCAGGCGCACCTGGACGACATGGAGCCGACGGCGCCGCCCGAGAGCCGGCACGCGCTCGACCTCGCTGCGCTGCAGCGACCGGAGGTGCGGCTGTGGACGGCCTCCGTCGACGACGCCATCGTCGGGACGGTCGCTCTCGCGGCCCTCGAACCGCAGCACGAGGAGCTGAAGAGCATGCGCACCGACCCGGAGCAGCGGGGCAAGGGCATCGCCGCGCAGCTGCTGGAGTTCGTGCTCGAGGATGCGCGGGCGCGGGGCGTCGCGCGCATCTCTCTCGAGACGGGAGCGATGGACTTCTTCGCGCCGGCCCGCCGCCTGTACGAGCGCGCCGGCTTCGAGCCGTGCGGGCCGTTCGGAAAGTACACCGACGACCCCCTCAGCGCCTACTACACGCTGGCGCTCTGACGACGAAGCCGCCGCCCCTCCCGGTGTGGGGGAGGGACGGCGGCTTCAGGTGCGGGAAGGCCGGATTCAGCTCTCCCGCGCGCGGCGGCGGACGATCAGCAGCAGACCGCCGGCCAGGAGCAGGGCCAGTGCCCCGATCCCGAACGGGAGGGCGTCCAGGCCGGTGTGCGCCAGCGTGTCGAACACCGGAGCCCCGGTCGTGGCGGCGACCATCGGCTGCGGCTGCGAACCGGGCGTCAACGGGGGCAGCGGCACGGTGACCGTATTGCTCCCCGCCTCGACGGGCGTCTCCTTCTCCTCCTGCTTTCCGTGCGCCCACGCCGTGTTCACGACGGAGCCACGGGCCACGTCCTCCGCCGTGAGGGCGTAGGTCGCGGTCGCGGTGACCGACTGGCCGGGCTCCAGCCGCCCGACCGCACCCGGCCACGCGCCGAAGGCGACGGGGCTGATGCCGTCCAGCGGGTCGCTGATCGACACGCTCGTGAGCGGGACGGTTCCGCTGTTCGTCACGACGAATGCGAAGTACACGGTGTCACCGACGCGACCGAGAGCGCCCTCGGCGAGCGAGCCGGACTTGGTCAGCTCCATGCCGGGCGTCCCGAGCTCCAGCACTTGTCCCGGCAGGGGCAGGGTCGCCGGAGCCTCCGGCGACGTCACGCCCGCGCCGGACGGGGTACGCCCGGCCGCCGTCGCGACGTTGCCCACCGAGCCGGCCTCGACGTCCGCCGCGGTCACGATGTACGTCGCCCGCGCCGTCGCCGACTGCCCCGGCGCGAGCACGCCCGCGGCGCCCGGCCAGGAGTAGACCGGGGTCGACATCCCGGCCAGCCGGTCGGTGATGGAGACGCCGTCGAGCGTCACGCCACCGGTGTTCGTCACCGAGAACGTGTACTCCACCGCGTCACCCGCCGCGCCGGCGGACCCCGCCGAGAACACCGCGGTCTTCGTCAGCGCCAGTCCGGCCGTCGGGTTGAGCGGCACCACGGCCTGCGCGGGAGGCGCGTCGACGGTCTCGCCGTCGGGCGCCGTGCCGGTGCCGGTGGCGACGTTCGTCACCGAGCCGGCGTCCACGTCCGCCTGGGCGATCGTGTACGTCGCGGTGGCCGTGGCGGACTGCCCGGGGGCGAGCACCCCGGCCGCGCCGGGCCACGCGTAGTCGAGCGCCGACATCCCGTCGAGCCGGTCGTCGACCGAGACGGAGGTCAGGGTCACGCCGCCGGTGTTGGTGACGGTGAACGTGTACCCGACCTGGTCGCCCGCGGCGCCGGCCTCGCCGGACGCGAGAGCGGCCTTCTTGACGACCGCCAGCCCGGGCGCCGGGTCGAGCGGCACGACCGCCTCCGCCGGACCGGCCGGGACGGACCCGCCCTGCGGCGTCTCGGCCGTCGCGGTGGCGGTGTTCGCCAGGGCGCCGGCGTCGACGTCCGCCTGCGTCAGTACGTAGGTCGCGGTCGCCGTCGCCTGCTCGCCCGGAGCGAGCGTGCCCGCCGCACCCGGCCAGCTGTAGGCGATCGCGGACAGGCCGGACAGCCGATCGGCGATGGTCACCGACGTCAGGGTGACGGTGCCGGTGTTCGTCACGGCGAACGAGTAGTCCACCGTGTCACCGGCCACGCCGGTCGCCCCGGCCGCCAGCGTGCCCGTCTTCGCGATGGACAGCGCCGGCGCAGGCGCCAGCGGAACCACCGCCTGCGCGGGACCGCCGGGGACCGTGTCCCCGCCCGGGTCGACCGCCGTAGCCGAGGCGACGTTGAGGACCGAGCCGGCGTCGACATCCGCCTGCGTCACGGTGTACGTGGCGGTCGCCGTCGCGACCTGTCCGGGCGCGAGCACGCCCGCCGCCCCGGGCCACGTGTACCGGATGGCCGTGAGGCCGGCCAGCCGGTCGCTGATGGACACCGCCGTCAGCGTCACGGAGCCCGTGTTCGTCGCGGTGAACCGGTACTCGACGGTGTCTCCCGCCGCGCCGGCGGCTCCCGCCGCGAGCGCGCCGGTCTTGGTCAGCGTGAGCCCGGAGGCTCCGGCCACCGGCACCACGACCTGGGCCGGAGGGGCCTGCACGGTCGAGCCGTCCGGTGCCGAGCCCGTCGCCGTGGCGACGTTGGTGACCGACCCGGCGTCCACGTCCGCCTGCGTCAGCACGTACGTGGCGGTCGCGGTCGCGGAGGCGCCGGGGGCCAGCACGCCCGCGGCCGCCGGCCAGGCGTAGGTGATCCCGGACAGCCCGGCCAGCTGGTCGTCGATCGACACGCTCGTCGCGGTCGCGGAGCCGGAGTTCGTCACCGTGAACCGGAAGTCCACGGTGTCGCCCGCCTTCCCGGTCGCACCCGACGCCAGGGCGCCGGTCTTGACCAGGGTCAGTTGCGGAGCGGCATCCACCGGCACCACGGCCTCCGCGGGAGGCGCGGTCACGGTCGAACCGTCCGGCGTCTTCCCGTTCGCGGTGGCGACGTTCTTCACCGAGCCGGCATCCAGATCGGCCTGCGTCAGCGTGTACGACGCGGTGGCCGTCGCGGACTGGCCAGGAGCAAGAGTCCCGGCGCTGCCCGGCCACGCGTAGGTGATCGCCGACAGCCCGGCCAGCTGGTCGCTGATCGACACACCCGTCGCCGTCACGGAACCGGAATTGGTGACGGTGAAGGCGAACTGCACCTGGTCACCGACCGCACCGGTCGCACCGGTCGCCAGGGCGCCGGTCTTGACCAGGGTGAGCGCGGGAGCGGCGACGAGCGGAACGGCGGCCTGCGCCGGCCCGGTCGCGATCGGAGAACCATCCGGAGCCTTACCCGCCGCCGTCGCGACGTTCAGCACCGAGCCGGCGTCGACATCGGCCTGCTTCACCACGTACGTGGCGGTCCCCGTGGCCGACTGGCCCGGAGCCAGGGTCCCGGCGCTGCCCGGCCACGCATACGTGATCGCGGAGACCCCGGCCAGCTGGTCGCTGAGCGACACACCCGTCGCCGTCACGGAACCCGAGTTGGTCACGGTGAAGCGGAACTCCACCGTGTCGCCCGCCTTCCCGGTCGCACCCGACGCCAGCGCACCGGTCTTCACCAGTGTCAGTTGCGGAGCGGCATCCACCGGCACCACGGCCTCGGCCGGAGGCGCAGTCACGGTCGAACCGTCCGGCGTCTTCCCGTTCGCGGTGGCGACGTTCTTCACCGAGCCGGCATCCAGATCGGCCTGCGTCAGCGTGTACGACGCGGTCGCCGTGGCCGAGGCGCCGGGGGCGAGCACACCCGCCGCGGCCGGCCACGCATACGTGATCGCGGAGACCCCGGCCAGCTGGTCGCTGATCGACACACCCGTCGCGGTCACGGAACCCGAGTTGGTGACGGTGAACCGGAACTCCACGGTGTCACCCGCCTTCCCGGTCGCACCGGTCGCCAGGGCGCCGGTCTTGACCAGGGTGAGCGCGGGAGCGGCGACGAGCGGAACGGCGGCCTGCGCCGGCCCGGTCGCGATCGGAGAACCATCCGGAGCCTTACCCGCCGCCGTTGCGACGTTCAGCACCGAGCCGGCATCGACATCGGCCTGCTTCACCACGTACGTGGCAGTCGCCGTGGCGGAGGCCCCGGGGGTGAGCACACCCGCCGCGGCCGGCCACGCATACGTGATCGCCGACAGGCCGGCCAGCTGGTCGCTGATCGACACCCCGGTCGCGGTCACGGAACCCGAGTTGGTCACGGTGAAGCGGAACTCCACCGTGTCACCCGCCTTCCCGGTCGCACCCGATGCGAGCGCACCGGTCTTCACCAGGGTCAGCGCAGGAGCCGGAGTCACGGGCACGACCGCCTGTGCGGGCGCGCCGTCGACCGGGGAGCCGTCCGGTGCGCCGGCGTGCGGCACCGCGACATTCGTCACGGCACCCGCATCGACGTCCGCCTGGGTCAGCGTGTACGTCGCGGTCGCGGTCACCTTCTGGCCGGGCGCGAGAGCACCCGCCGCCGCCGGCCACGCGTAGGTGAGCGCGGAGACGCCCGGCAGCTGGTCCGCGATCGACACTCCGGTCAGGGTCGTGGTCCCGGTGTTGGTCGCGGTGAAGCCGAAGTTCACGGCGTCACCCGCCGTGCCCGTCGCCCCTGGGGCGAGCGCACCGGTCTTGACCAGCGCGATCGACGGCGCCGCGACGAGCGGCACCCGGGCCTGCGCCGGACCCGCCTCGACGGGGTCTCCCGACGGGTCGGTGGCGGTGGCGGTGGCGACGTTGGTCACCGCGCCTGCATCCACGTCCGCCTGCGTCAGCGTGTACGACGCCGTGGCCGAGGCCGTCTGTCCCGGCGAGAGCTCACCGGGAGCGCCCGGCCAGGCGTACGTGATGGCGGTGAGCCCCGGCAGCTGGTCGGCGATGGACACGCCGGTCAGCGAGACCGAGCCCGCGTTGGTCAGCGTGAAGGCGAAGTCGACCGGGTCGCCGGCCTTGCCGGTCGCACCGGACGCGAGCGCGCCGGTCTTGGTGAGCTCCAGCTCCGGCGCCTGCCCGAGCGGCAGCTCGGCCGAGGACTCGTTGCTGTTCACCAGCGCGCGGCTCATCCGGCCCAGCAGCTCGCCGTGCGAGATCGCGGTGTTCCAGACTCCGCCGGCGTCGACGTCGGCCTGCTTGATCACGTACGTCGCGGTCGCGACGACGCTCTCGCCCGGCTTGAGGATGCCGTCGGCACCCGGCCACTGGTAGCTCATCGCGGACAGCCCGTCGAGCGGGTCGACGATCACGACGTTCTTCAGGGAGAGCGCGCCGGTGTTGGTGGACGTGAACCGGTAGGTCACCACGTCGCCGGCGCTGCCGCCGGTGACGCCGGCGATCTCCTTGTGCAGGCGCAGCGTCGGCGTCGCACCCAGCGGCACCGTCGCCGGTGCCTGACCGCCGTCGACCCGGCTTCCGTCGGGCGCGCGTCCGGCCGACGTCGCCACGTTGGCGACGGCGCCCGCGTCGGCGTCCTCCTGCGTGACCGTGTACGTCGCGGTCGCGGTGACGGTCTGCCCCGGCTTGAGGGTTCCCGGCGTGCCCGGCCAGCTGTACGTGAGGGCGGACAGCCCAGGCAGCGGGTCCGTGATCGCCACGGCGGTCAGGGTGGTCGGGCCGGTGTTCGTCGCGGAGAACGTGTAGTTCACCGTGTCACCCGCCTTGCCGACCTGACCCGTCGCGAGCGCGGCCGTCTTGGTGATGTTCAGCGAGGCGCCCTGCGCGAGCGGAACGGTCGCGGGGGCCTTGCCACCGTCGACAGGGGAGCCATCGGGCGCCCGGCCTCCGGAGGCCGCGATGTTCGAGATCGAGCCCGCATCGACGTCGGCCTGCTTCACCGTGTAGGTCGCCGTCGCCGTGACCGTCTGGCCCGGCTTGAGCGTCCCGGCGGTGCCCGGCCAGCTGTAGGTCAGCGCAGAGAGCCCGGGCAGCGGGTCCGCGATGACGACCTCGGTCAGCGTGGTCGGGCCCGTGTTGGTCGCCGAGAACGTGTAGTTCACGGTGTCGCCGGCCTTGCCGGTCTGACCGGCCGCGAGCGCGGCCGTCTTGGTGATGTTCAGCGACGCGCCCTGCGTGAGCGGCACCGTCGCGGGCGCCTTGCCGCCGTCGACCGGCGTGCCGTCGGGGGCCGTGCCGGCCGAGGACGCGACGTTCGAGACGGCGCCCGAGTCGACATCCGACTGCTTCACGATGTAGGTCGCGGTCGCCGTCACCGTCTGGCCCGGCTTGAGCGTCCCGGCCGAGCCCGGCCAGGTGTACGCGAGGGCGGAGAGGCCCGGCAGCGGGTCGGTGATGGAGACGTGGGTGAGCGTGGTCGGGCCGGTGTTGGTCGCGGAGAACGTGTAGTTCACCGTGTCCCCTGCCTTGCCGATCTGACCCGCCGCCAGCGCGGCCTTCTTGGTGACGTTGAGCGAGGCCCGGTCATCCAGCGGCACGGTCGCAGACGCCTTGCCGCCATCGACGGGGCTCCCGTCCGGGGCCGTGCCCGAGGAGGTGGCCACGTTGGACACCGAACCGGCATCCACGTCGGCCTGCTTCACCGTGTAGGTCGCCGTCGCCGTCACCTTCTGACCCGGCGCGAGCGTTCCGGCCGTGCCGGGCCAGCTGTACTCGAGCGCCGAGAGGCCAGGCAGCGGGTCGGTGATGACCACGTTCGTGAGCGTCGTCGGGCCCGTGTTCGTCGCAGTGAACGTGTAGGTGATGGTGTCGCCGGCCTTGCCGGTCGCACCGTCGCCGAGTGCGGCCGTCTTCGTGATGTTCAGCGCGGCGCCCGACGTCAACGGGACCGTCGCCGGAGCCTTGCCGCCGTCGACCGGCTTGCCGTCCGGAGCCTTGCCCGTGGAGGAGGCGACGTTCGAAACGGATCCGGCATCGACGTCCGCCTGCTTCACGGTGTACGTCGCCGTGGCGGTGACCTTCTGCCCGGGCTTGAGCGTTCCCGGCGTTCCGGGCCAGGAGTAGACGAGCGCGGACAGCCCCGGCAACGGGTCGGTGATGACCACGTTCGTGAGGGTCGTCGGACCGGTGTTCGTCGCGGAGAACGTGTAATTCACGGTGTCGCCCGCCTTGCCCGACTGCCCGGCGGCCAACGCGGCCGTCTTGGTGACGTTCAGCGACGCGCCCGCCGCCAGCGGAACCGTCGCGGGGGCCTTGCCGCCGTCGACGGGGTTGCCGTCCGGCCCCTTGGCCGACGAGGAGGCCACGTTGGACACCGAACCGGCATCCACGTCCGCCTGCTTCACGGTGTACGTCGCCGTGGCGGTGACCTTCTGCCCGGGGGCGAGCGTGCCCGCGGCACCCGGCCACGTGTAGGTCAGCGCCGACAGGCCCGGGAGCGGGTCGGTGATGGCCACGTTCGTCAGCGTCGTCGGACCGGTGTTCGTCGCGGAGAACGTGTAGTTCACCGTGTCGCCCGCCTTGCCGGTCTGGCCGGCGGCCAGGGCGGCGGTCTTGGTGACGTTCAGCGACGCGGTGCGGACCAGAGGGACCGTCGCCGTCGCGTTGTTCGACTGCACAGGTGCGCCGGAGGGGGTGGTTCCGTTGGCGACGGCGACGTTCGACACCGAGCCGGCGTCGATGTCCGCCTGCTTGAGCGTGTAGGTCGCGGTCGCGGTGACCCGCTGGCCCGGCTGCAGGACTCCCGGAGCGCCCGGCCACTGATACGTCAGCGCGCTCAGCCCGGCGAGCCGGTCACTGACCGTGACGCCGTTCACGGTCACGCGACCCGTGTTGATCACGGTGAACGTGTACTGCACCACGTCTCCCGCGACGCCGGACTGGCCGGGAGTGAGCTGCGCCGACTTGGTCAGCGTGAGCTCGGGCGCGACGTTGAGCGGCACGGTGGCCTGCGCCGGACCGGAGGGGACGTTCGCGCCGTTGGGCGCGCGGCCGGTGGCGGTGGCGACGTTGTTCACCGAACCGGCGTCGATGTCCTTCTGAGCCAGCACGTAGGTCGCGGTCGCGGTGACCGACTGACCAGGCGTCAGCACGCCCGGAGCACCCGGCCACTGGTAGGTCAGTGCGCTCATCCCGGCGAGCTGGTCGACCACGGACACGTTGGTCAGGGTCTGGTCGCCGGTGTTGGTGGCGGTGAACGTGTACTCCACCCGGTCACCGACCACCCCCTGCGCCCCCACGGCGAGCTTCGCCGTCTTGGTCAACGCCAGCTTCGGGTTCCCAGCCAGCGGGATCGACACCGACGCCTTGCCGCCGTCCACCGGAACCCCGGCCAGGGTGGCGCCGGCGGCGGAAGCGGTGTTGTCCACCCGGCCGGCATCCACATCCGCCTGCGTGATCGTGTAGGTCGCCGTCGCGGTCACCTTCTGCCCCGGCGCCAACATCCCCGGCGTGCCCGGCCACTGATACGTCAGCGCACTCAGCCCGGCGTGCGGGTCGCTGATCGCGACGTTCTGCAACGTCACATCACCGGTGTTGGTCGCCGAGAACGTGTACGTGACCTGATCGCCGGCTTTACCGGTCGCACCCGGCGCCAGCGCACCCTGCTTGGTCATCGAGAGACCCGGCTTCGGGTTCAACGTCACCGTCGCCGGAGCCTTGCCGCCGTCCACCAGTGCGCCACCCGGATCCCGGCCCGTCGCACCCGCGACGTTCGAGACCGCACCGGCATCCACATCCGCCTGCGTCAACCGGTACGTGGCGGTCGCCGTCACCGACTGGCCCGCCAGCAGTGTGCCCGCCGTACCGGGCCACGCGTAGGTGAGCCCCGACAGCCCCGGCAGCGGGTCGGCGATGGTCACCCCGGTCAGCGTCACGTTGCCCGTGTTCGTCGCGGTGAAGGTGTAGTTGACGGTGTCACCGGCTTTGCCGGTTGCGCCGGGAGCCAGCGCCGCCTGCTTGGCGATCGACAGCTTCGGCGCCTGGACCACCGTCGTGGACACCGAGGACGAGTTGTTCGAGGTGTTCGGGTCGGCATCCACGCCCGCGACCGTCGCCGTATTCACGAGCACCGTGCCGTTGGCCGCAGGCGCCGTGCCCGACAGCACGATCGGACCGAGGGAGGCACCGGGCGCGAGCACCGACTGGGTGGCCAGCGTGGGGTCGGAGCAGGAGATGTCCGCCAACGTCGCCAGCGATGGGTTCTGCGTCACGGTGCAGCCCGGTGGGGCGATGGCACAGACGAGGTCCCTGCCGTTGAGCGAACAGCCGGCAGGCGCGGAGACCACGGTCGGGTTCGAGACGTTCGCCGGAACGGCATCCTTGACGACGAAACCGTGGGAGTTCCACTGGCTCAGGTTCGCGACCGAGATGTTCCACGTGAGGGAGCCGTTGCCGGCCACCGTCGCCGGTCCGGACTTGGTGACGGACAGGTCCACCTGCGGAACCAGGAGCGAGCCCATGAACTGGCCGGGAGGAGCCGACAGCAACGGGCAGTAGGTCGTGGTCCACGGGATCACGATGGCGGATCGGTAGTACACCGTGAACGAGTAGCTGCTGATCTTGCCCTTGAGCTGGATCAGGCCCATCTGGTCGGTCGTCGTCCGGTTGATGCAGGTGTTCGCGTCGATCGCGCTCTGCGGGAGCGCCCACGTGGCCGTGCCCGTGTGCGCCCAGCCGCCCCCCGGCTCCTGCATCGTCGAGAACGAGCTGCTCGTCGGGGCCGAGCCGTTGACGTTCGCCAGCGTGCCGTCGTACCAGCCGCTGATGCAGCCCTTGAGGGTGGACTCGGTCGTCGACCAGTAGCGTCCGGTGCTGAAGCCGAACGGGACGATGGGGTCGATCAGCGGCGTCTTGAGGTTGACCGTGTAGGTGAAGGTCTCACAGGTGGCGATCTGCCGGAGGGCTTTGCCGCTCAGGCAGCTGCTGCTGCCGCCGCTGGCGTGCGATGCGGCCCACGAGGCCCCCCAGACGCCCACGTCGAGCGGCTGCTGCGACGAACTGACCGAGAGGGTCGCTCCCGGCAGCGAGGCCAGATTGCCGGGCAGGGTGCCCGTCGCCGCCGTGGTGCTCGTCTTGGTCCACGCCACGTCGGCGGTGCCGGGGTACGACGCGTCCGCCGTGGCGGCGCCGGCCGGCACCAGCACGGCGAACAGCACGGCAAGCACCGCGATCACCGCGATGATCGGGCTGCGCCGTCGGGCCGGACGGCCTCCTTCTCGGGGCTCCGCCGGGGGTGCGGCGAACATGGGGAGCGAGCGCGAGCCGTCCATGTCGTCCTCTCGGATCGGGGACGACGGCAGTACGGGGGTGCGCAAGATCGTCCGCAGGATGTGAAATACAACCTGCAGAATATGTCCACGCGTCGGCGTGGCGATCGGGCCTCCGCGGAATTACGTGGCGGCGGTCGGGACCGTGCGTGCGCCTCCCCTGGCCGACAGTGCGCCGGCGATCGCCGCGGGCACCGTCTCGTCTTGCAGCGAGGTCGTGTCGCCGAGCGGGCGGCCGTGGAAGAGGTCGACGAGGAGGCGGCGCATGATCTTGCCGGAGCGGGTCTTCGGGAGGTCCCCGACGACCACGATGTGCTTCGGCTTCGCGATGGCCCCGATCTCGCGGGTGACCTGCTCGCGCAGCTCCGCCTCCGTCGGCACGGACGATGCCGGGACCACGAAGGCCGCCACCGCCTGCCCGGTCGTGTCGTCGCCGACGCCCACGACCGCCGCCTCCGCGACGCCGCTGTGGGCGACCAGCGCGGACTCGATCTCGATGGTCGAGAGGCGGTGGCCGGAGACGTTGATGACGTCGTCGAGGCGGCCCAGCAGCCAGATGTAGCCGTCGGCGTCGACCGCCGCGCCGTCTCCGGCCAGGAAGTAGCCGCGGTCGGCGTAAGGCCTCCAGTAGGAGTCACGGTACCGCTCCGGGTCGCCCCAGACCGTGCGCGACATGGCGGGCCAGGTGCCGTCGATGACGATCGAGCCTCCCGAGCCTCGCTGCACGTCGTCGCCGTGCTCGTCGACGACGCGGACGGTGACGCCCGGGATCGCGACGGTCGCCGATCCCGGCTTCAAGGCGGTCACCCCGGGCAGTGGGGCGACGATCGCGGCGCCCGACTCCGACTGCCACCAGGTGTCGACGACGGGCGCGCGCCCGCCGCCGATCCGCTCGTGGAACCAGACCCATGCCTCCGGGTTGATCGCCTCCCCCACCGTGCCGAGCAGCCGGATGCTGGAGAGGTCCCAGCCGTCGCCCGGTCCCTCCGGGAACCAGGTCATGAAGGTGCGGATGAGCGTGGGCGCCGTGTAGTAGGTGGTCACGCCGTAGCGCTCGATGATCTCGAAGTGCCGCCCCTGGTGCGGGCTGTTCGGGGTGCCTTCGTAGATGACGGAGGTGGCGCCGTTGGAGAGCGGGCCGTAGAGCACGTAGGTGTGCGCGGTGACCCAGGCGAGGTCCGCGGTGCACCAGTACACGTCGTCCGGCTTGGCGTCGAACAGGGCCCAGTGGCTCCACGATGCCTGCGTCAAGTAGCCGCCGGTGGTGTGGACGACACCCTTCGGCCGCCCGGTCGTTCCGGAGGTGTAGATGATGAACAGGGGCGTCTCGGCGTCGAAGAACTCGGGCTCGTGCGTGTCGGGAGCCGTGTCGACGGCGTCGTGCCACCAGACATCGCGGCCGGGGGTCCACGGGATGTCGGGCGTGAGCCCGCCCGTGCGGCGCACCACGAGGACGTGCTCGATCGCGTTGTCGCCGGCCACCGCGGCGTCGGCGTTGGCCTTCACCGGGACGGCCGCGCCGCGGCGGAACTGCCCGTCGGAGGTGACGAGCAGCTTCGCGCCGGTGTCCTCGACGCGGAACCGCAGCGCCTCCGCCGAGAAGCCGCCGAACACCAGCGAGTGGATCGCGCCGATGCGCGCGATGGCGAGCGTGATGACGACCGTCTCGGGGATGACCGGCAAGTACACGACGACGCGGTCGCCCTTCCCGACGCCGAGGGCCGTGAGGGCGTTCGCCGCCCGGGCGACGCGCCGCTGGAGGTCCGCGTAGGTGATCGTCTCGGTGTCGCCGGGTTCGCCCTCGAAGTGAAGCGCGACCCGGTCGCCGTTGCCGGCCTCCACGTGGCGGTCGACGCAGTTGTACGCGGCGTTCAGCCTCCCGCCGGCGAACCACTCGGCCTGCGGGACGCTCAGCTCGCCGTCGACGCCGGCCATCGCGGGGCGCCAGGTGTGGGCGGTGTGCCAGGGCTCGGCCCAATCCAGGCGCGCGGCCTGCCGCTCCCAGAACGCCACCGGGTCGGCGGCGTCGTCGAAGACGCTCGCGTCGACATTGGCCTGGGCGGCGAAGGCCGCCGGGGGCGGATAGACGCGGGACTCCCGGCCGAGGTTCTCGATCGCGCTGCTCACCCTGACGACGGTAGCCGGGAGGCGGGACGAACCTCCCGCGCACTCGTAAAGTCCCGTAACCCGGGCCAGGATGGGGGGCGTGGATGCACGGGATGCGCTGGACGAGATCGCCTTCTGGCTGGAGCGCGAGCTCGCGCCGAGCTTCAAGGTGCAGGCCTTCCGGCGGGCGGCCGCCACGATCGCGCCGCTGTCGGCGGACGAGCTGGCCGAGCAGGTGTCCGACGGCCGGCTCAAGCGCACGAAGGGCATCGGCGACCGGACGTTCCAGGTCATCTCCCAGGCCGTCGCGGGCGGCGTGCCGGACTACCTCGCCGACCTGCGCGAGCGGAACGCCGAACCCCTGGATGCGCGGGGCGCCGAGCTGCGGGCGAAGCTGAGGGGCGACCTCCACAGCCACACCGAGTGGTCGGACGGCACCACGCCGATCGAGGTCATGGCCGCCGCCGCGCGCACGCTGGGCCGCGAGTACCAGGCGATCACGGACCACTCCCCCAACCTCACCGTCGCGAACGGGCTGAGCGCCGAGCGGCTCGACGAGCAGCTGCGGGTGATCGCCGGCCTCGACACCGGATCCGTCACCCTCCTCACCGGGATCGAGGTGGACATCCTCGAGGACGGGACGCTCGACCAGACGCCCGCTATGCTCGACCGGCTGGATGTCGTGGTCGCGAGCGTGCACTCCAAGCTGCGGTCGGATCGCGCGACGATGACCGAACGGATGCTCGGCGGCATCCGGGACCCGCACACCAACGTGCTCGGGCACTGCACGGGGCGCCTGGTGTCGGGGTCGCGCGGCACCCGGCCGCCGTCGGAGTTCGACGCGGAGGCGGTGTTCGCGGCGTGCGCGGAGCACGGCGTCGCGGTCGAGATCAACTCCCGGCCTGAGCGGCAGGACCCGCCGGACGAGCTGATCACGGTGGCGCTGGAGGCGGGGTGCGTGTTCTCGATCGACACGGATGCGCACGCGCCCGGGCAGCTCGACTTCCTGTCGTACGGCGCGGCGCGCGCGGCGGCGAACGGGGTGCCGGCGGAGCGGATCGTCACCACCTGGCCGCTGGAGCGCCTCCGGAGCTGGCTGGCGAAGGCGTCGTGACGGAGAAGACACCGTGGCCGGTCACCACCGACCGGCTCGTGCTGCGCACCGCCCGCGCCGAGGACGCCGACGCCATGTGGGAGTACCGGCGCCGCCCCGACGTCGACCGCTGGCTCAGCGACCGGCTCGCCGGCCTCGATGCGTGGCGGAGCTTCCAGCGCGACCCCGAGCGCCTGGCCGCCACGCTGATCGTGGAGCGGGACGGCGAGGTGATCGGCGATCTCTACCTCGCCGTGCGCGACGGCTGGGCGCAGCGCGACGTCGCCGGCCGTCCGCACCAGGACGAGGCGGAGATCGGCTGGGTGCTGTCGCCGGACCATCAGGGTCACGGCTACGCGACGGAGGCGGTGCGCGCCCTGCTGCGGGTGTGCTTCGAAGAGCTCGGGGTTCGCCGGCTCGTCGCGAACGCGTTCGCGGACAACGAGGCCTCCTGGCGGCTCATGGAGCGGGTGGGCATGCGGCGGGAGGCCGTCACCGTCCGCGCCTCCCTCCACCGGGATCTCGGCTGGGTCGACGGCGTGACGTACGCGCTCCTCGCCGACGAATGGACGGCGTAGACGGGGTCAGAGGCCCCAGGCGGAGGCGGGGGCCTGCACGATCTCGACCGGGCGGGTGCTCCAGTGAGCGCCGTTCGCGTAGTGGCTGGTGGCCCACGGCGACGCCCAGATGGCGGCGGCGGTCGCGTCGGCGCTGGTGCCCGCCTGCAGGCCCGCGACGATGTCGGGGTAGCCGCGCTGCAGGTTCTTCGCGCAGTACTCGGCGGCGGTGATGAGGTCGGGGTAGCTGCCGAGGCCGGCGCCGCCGCCGGAGCCGTAGCCGTTGTTCAGGGGGTTGTTGCGGTTCCACCAGTCGGGCGGGCCGTTCTCCTGCCGCATCCAGCGCAGCATCACGGTCACGTTGGCGTCGGTCTGCGGCCAGCCGCCGAACATGAGCACGAGCTTCGCCCACGACTCGTTGGTGCCGACCCTGGCGAGGGTCTGGAGGCCGTCGGTGGCCGAGATGCTGTCGCGGTTGACGGCGGGGGCGGCGATGGTCGCGTCGACGGCGAGGTGCTGCTCGGGAGCCGGGACGCCCTCCTGCTGGTCCTGCGCAGGGGCGACGGTCGAGACCGGCGTCACGAGCGAGGCGGCGAGCGCGTCGTCGGTCGGCGCGATTGAGAAGCCGCTCACCAGGGCGACCACGGCGAGCGCGACGCCGAGTCGCTGCTGCAGCGGCATCCGGTGGCGCCGCCGCGGCAGCGCGGCGCGGCGGCCCGCCGAGCGGCGACCGCGGGTGCGCGAGGGGAGGCTGGATGCGGACTGCATACCCGACCGAGGGTACCAAAGGCGTGGTCGAATGGAACCGGGAGGCGCCATGACCGACGCAGCAGAGACCGAGACGGCCGCGAGGGCGGAAGCGGATCCGGGGGCGGGGACGCGCCGCTTCCGTGAGGGCCCGCACCTCCCCGCGCTGGTGGTGACGCTGATCGTCACGGTCGTCGCCGGGCTGTTCGCCGGCACCTACAGTTGGGCGATGGGCGACCCGCAGCCGCACGACATCCCGATCGGCGTGGTGTCGACGTCGTACACGGCGACCGACCTGGAGCGGGAGCTGGAGGCGCGGACCGGCACGACGTTCGAGGTCAGCACCTACGGCACGGAGGGCGCGGCCGAGCGGGCGATCAGCGAGCAGAAGGTGTACGGCGCCTTCGTCGAGCAGCCGGATCAGACCGTGCGCCTGTACGTGTCGAGCGCGTCGGGGGCCTCGGTGGCGCGCCTGCTGCAGTCGGATGCGCTGCGGCTGGAGCAGGCGCTCGGCGTGCCGATCACCGTGATCGACACGCACCCGCTGGGCCCGCGCGACCCGAACGGGCTCGTGCTGTTCTACGTGTCGCTCGCCGCCGTGATCATCGGGTTCGTCGGCGCCATCCAGACGCGGGTCAACGCGGCGAAGCTGACGCTGGGCGGCGAGCTGTTCTGGGACGTCGTGCGGTCGGTGCTCGGCGGGTTCGCGATCGCCTTCACGGTGGGGCCGTTGCTCGGTGTGCTGCCGATCCCCTTCTTCCCGGTCTGGGGCGTGCTGGCGCTGACCATGCTGATCGCCGGGGCGACCTACAGCTTCTGGCGGGTGCTGATCGGCGGCAGGTGGGCGATGCTGCCGACCTGGTTCATCTTCGTGCTGATCAGCAATCCGTCGTCGGGAGGCGCGGTCGCCCCCGAGCTGCTGCCGCCGTTCTACGAGTTCATGGGCCGCTGGCTGCCGACGGGCGCGACGGTGCGGGCGGTGCGCGACCTCACCTACTTCCCCGGCGATCTGCACGCGGAGCCCTACATCGTGCTGGCCGTGTGGCTCGTGGTCGCGCTGGGGCTGTTCGTGGCCGTGCGACTGCTGCGGTACGGTCCGGGGGCGCCGGGCGAGGACCTCCACGAGTGGCGCGGGTGGCCGCGGTCGGGAAAGACGGAGATCTCGGGCGACACGCCGGGGGCGGTCGCGTAACGACGGAGGTCCCGGCCGATCACGGGCGGGACCTCCGGAGTTGCGGACGGCGGTGGGGACGGGCGGCGGTCAGGGCTGCAGGTCGTTCAGGCGCTCCAGCAGCTCGGCGAGGCGGTGGAGGTCGTGGTCGTCCCACTGGCGCAGGCTGCGGTACAGCTTGGCCTGGTCGGCGGCGCGCACCTCGTTGACCGCCTCGATCGCGGCGGGCGTCGCCTCCAGGAAGCTCGCCCGGCGGTCGGTCGGGTCGGTGCGGCGCTCGATGAAGCCGAGATCCTCGAGGACGCGCGTCTGGCGGCTGATCACGCTCTTGTCGGTGCCGAGCAGCTCGGCGAGCCCGCCCGCGTGGATGGGGCCGGTGCGGACCATCGTCGTCAGCAGCTTGTAGCCGAGCGGCTGGAGGTCGGGGTGGACCTTCGCCGCCCGATCGCGCATCTGCGCGCTGACCTGGTTGAACAGCAGGGCGAACTGCTCCTCGACCGCCGCGATCGCCGCGTCGGTCGCGGTGCGCTCGGCCTCCGCGACGGAGCCCGTGCGGGGGGGGGGGGGGCGGGGGGGGGCCCCCGGGGGGGGGTGGGGTGGGGGGGGGTGGAGACGGGGGGGGGGGGGGGGGGGGGGGGG
>NZ_JBPGXM010000030.1:0-32481 GCF_056755495.1 Leifsonia sp. KNZ12-8B | reverse complement strand
GCGATTTGGGGCGGAGGGTGCCCCTTGCTCGCGGCTGCGCCATGCTCGCATGGCTGATTACGCTGAACGACGTAGCCCCGGCGAGCTGGCTGAGTGCCATCGAGCGCACCGTCGCCCCCGGAGCGACGCGATTGCGTGATGGTGTGTTTCACGTGAAACAGTGCGACGAGAGGAGCGCACCACAGCGGCCGGGCGCTGAGCGCACCACGGCGGCCGAGCATTGAGTGGGGCACGGCGACGAAGCATCGAGCCGGGCTCCATGGCACGGCATCGGGCGGGGAACGCCGACCCGCGTCCAGCGGGCGCGGCGGCAACACCTGGCGGACGCCGACCGCAACAGGTGGGCCGACGAGGTGTCCGGGTATCGGCTGCACCAGGGCTCGGGCCAGCAGTACGATTGGCACCCGCATCAGCGGACCGGCCGTATCGACGCGCAGAACCAGTGGGCGCGACGTGGGGGAGGGTCACGCAGCCCTGCCGACCGGGTGGGGCCGACATGAGCCACGGGGCCTACGCGGCGCGGAGCCTCAAAAAGACAGGCGGCGATCCAGGCCGTGCAGATATTTGCTGTGAGCCACGGCCTCCTACCGAGACGGCGCCTCCCACCGACACGGAGTGCTCACACAAGCACGAAGGCCTCAATAGTGAGCGGACCGGTCGATGTCGTGCGAACCGAGGCGACGCCTGGCAGGCGGCATCGGTCGACGCACCCCGAGTGTGAACCGCTAAGAACCACATCCCGGGGTGGGTTGGAATGCCCAGAGGAGCGCCGGCGGGGGTCGCAGCCCTGCGGAACTGAAGCCGGGATGCCCTGTGTCACGACTGAGGGGAGTCGGTCGCGAACGGAGGACGTCGGGCCAGGGTCGGGCCGTCGATTGATGGAGCCAATCAATCGCTGGAGCCGATCAATCGCCACGGCAGCAATCCCCTTCGCCAACCGGTCGCTATCGCCCGTTCATTGCCAACGCTAGTGAATCGCCGCCCGGGCGTCGTTTTCGGGAACCAAGCGCGGTGCCCACTCAACGCCTCCGCTACTAACCGCCGGTGCCAAGGAGCTCGCCGGATCCAATCACATGGCCGGCGCCACGCAATCACCGGCGCCAGGCAATCACCGCCGCCAAGCAACACCTGCGCCGGAGCTGGTGCGCGGTACGGAGGATTTCGACGTTGGTATTCGGACAACCACGTCTCCATGGCGCATCTATGCGGCGGTCGGTCACTTCCAAGAGCTCGTATCCGGCGACGCGGATCCGGCGCCTGCCGGGTGTTTCACGTGAAACACGGCTGCGTCACGACTGACCTCCGCCGAGTGCCGCAAGCAACGGCTCATGAGGCCGTGACCCTACTGGCGGTATAAGGGTGCGAAACTCAGATCCCCTCACCTCAGTGAGGTTGGTAGGCAGGACGTCGCCGCTCAACCCCCCGGCTGGCAAGGATGCTCCACGTGGTTCTCGGCACGTTGCTCAGCTAGTTGTTCCAGCATCGAGGGGGGTGTGGGGCCTCCGAATTGATCGGGGGCGCCAGATCGAACCCTGGTTTCCGCAGCACTCCCCGCATGGATCGGGTGAGACGCGGCTACTCTCTCTTGCGACGCCCCCCGACACCGCGCCGCCACCAATGCCAGCGTGGTTTCACGTGAAACGTTCGGCTTCGCGTCACGCCTTCTCAACGCACTGGTGGAAGAGCCATATCCACCGGCGGTGGCTACTCGGAAAGGCTGCACCCAAGGGCGAGCGACCAATCGACGATCATAGTCACCACGAGCTATGCGACACTGCACCAACTCATGGACGATCACCCTCTCCGAATGAAGTGAACTCAGAAGAAGGAGGAGAGCAGCCGGTACGCGTGGCCGAGGCGAAGTCGGCCCGACTGCTAAACGCTAATCACCCCTGACCGACGACTACCGTGAACCCGACCCATCCAGCGCGGACAATCGATTCGTCATCGCATCTTCCGCCCGGGATTCCGGCCTGCTGCCTCACTGCGGGCCAGGTACCGCCGGTTGATGCACCGCCGGCTCGTGGCTGACGCCTCGCGAGGGATGGGTTTCACGTGAAACGACTACTTGAAGAGGATTGACGAGGATCTTCGATCGCTTCGCGTGCGTGCAGCTATCCTGCGCCGGCCTGCTAGCGGCGGCGTGAGGACGGTGTCGACACCGTCCAGCACCGACGGTAGGGGTGACAAAAGACCGCGTCGTGTGGCACCTGAGAACGTGATTCGGCAGTGACAGAAGTAATGACCCGTCACAGCTCACGCGTCTGCCAATCCAAGTGTTGCCATCCTCTCCACGGCAGTGCACCTCAGACCTTCTGCGGCCCGCGGCACTCCAACCCTCACCATTCGGCTATCCGAACCCTTCGCGGAACTCAACGACGACGACTGGAGCGCCCAACCCGAACCCCGGTCACCCAGCGTCGGATCGCTCGGCCGGCACTGACCGCCCGTCCAGAGCATGTGGCGCCGCGCACAAGAGTGGCGGTTGGCACCGCTTCAAAACAGCTGTCGCTGCGAACGTTCGGGCCAGCTGCGTGGCGTGGGGCCAAGACGTATCGTCGACGTCGATCTCGCCCGAATCCGGCAAATGGTGCAGAGGCCAAGTCGACCTACTGGGTCGTCGCCTGAGTCGTCGACTCGCGATCGAGGATCTCGCGATCGCGGATCGCGGGACCCGACGCACTGTCCACTCGCCAACTAGCCGGCAAAATCGGCCCGTCCCACGATCCATTCCACGCAAACAGCGCACTTTCCGGTTCGACGGACCCGTCGAGAAGCACCGCAGAACGGCTCTCACAGCACTGAAGCACGTGCTTCCGTTCGCTCAGAGCCATTCTCCACGCGAAACAGACAACCCCGTCGCAACGGAAAATCGCCAAAAACGCTCCGTTACGACGCGCAATTCCGGTCGAGCGACGAATCGGCTCCGGCTACCGCACCGTCCCACGGATCACACGTGTTGTCTCATCGAGGACACCGGCGCCCAGCTCGAGCACCTCGAGGTCGTGCGCCTTGTACTTGCGGATCTCTTTGGCGGCGGCGTCGAGTTCCGCCTGCGCGCCGGCGCCCTTCATGAGGACGAGCTCTCCGCCGTCACGGAGCAGGGGAGCGGTGAGCGGGAGGAGCTTCCGGAACGCACTCACTGCGCGCGCGGTCACCTGGTCGAGTGGCTGATCGAGCCGGACGTCCTCGGCCCGCGCACGCAACACGGTCACGTTGTCGAGCCCGAGGGCATCGACCTGTTCGGTCAGCCAGGTGACTCGCCGCTCCATCGGCTCGATCAGCACGAACGAGACGTCCGGCCGGGCGATGGCGAGGACGAGGCCGGGGAGGCCGGCGCCGCTACCGACGTCTCCGACCCGCGCACCCGACCAGAGCAGGGGTGCAACGATCGCGGAGTTCAGGATGTGGCGCGACCACAGGCGCGGAAGTTCGAGCGGGCCGATGAGTCCGCGTTCTTCGCCCTCGTCGGCCAGGTGCTGGGTGAAGGCGCGGGCGACCTCCAAGCGATCGCCGAAGAGAGCAGCCGCGGCGGGCGGTTCGGGTTCGAGCAGCGCGTTCACCGTTTCACGTGAAACTCAGGCAGCGGAGATGACCGTGTAACGGTCGCGTCCCTCGCCACGCGAGGTGGAGACGTAGCCCCGCTCGGAGACGATGTCGTGAACGAGCTTGCGCTCGTAGGAGGACATCGGCGGGAGTGCAGCCTCGGCGGCGCCCTCCTCGAGCTTGGTGATGGCGTGCTCGACCAGAGTTGCGAGCTCGGCCTGGCGAGCGTCGCGCGAGCCGGCGATGTCGAGGATCAGCCGCGAGAACTCGCCCGTGCTGTTCTGCACAGCGAGGCGGGTCAGCTCCTGCAAGGCTGCGACGGTGTCCGGCTTGGCGAGAAGGCGGAGGTTCGTGCCCTCCTCAGCGTTGACCGAGATGTAGGCACGGCCATTGCGGGTGTCGATGTCGATGTCGCCGTCGATGTCGGCGATGTCGAGCAGCTCCTCGATGTAGTCGGCAGCCACGTCGCCCTCGCGGTCGAGGTCGGCCACGCTCGGAGCATCGGTGGCGTCCTTCGGAACCTCGGGAGCGACGGAGGCGCCAGCGCCGGAGGCCGAGGAGGCCGAAGCGGCCGCGTCGTCGGCGGGGGAGGGGGAGGTGAACTCGGTCTGCACGTCCGTCATCGGTCCTACTTCTTTCCGGCCTGCTTCTTGGAACGGTTCTTGCTCACGGGCTGCACGCGCTGCGTGGGCTTCTTCGCCGGCGCCTCTTCAACCGTGAGCACGATGCTGCCGTCGTCCTGCACGAGCTTGCCCTTGCGGGCGAGGCGGGCCTCGCGCGCCTTCGCGGCGTCCGAACCGGGCGTCGGCATGTTGCGGATGACCAGGAACTGCTGACCCATGGTCCACAGGTTCGAGGTGAGCCAGTAGAACATGACGCCGAGCGGGAAGGCGAAGCCCGAGAACAGGAAGACGAAGGGGAGCAGGTACAGCAGGATGCGCTGCTGCTTGAACTGCGGGCTCGCCTTGGTCTCGGGCGACATGTTCTTCGAGACGATCTGCAGCTGGGTGAGGAACTGCGAGCCGGTCATCAGCACGACCATCACGGCAGCGATCACCATGACGACCACCTGCGGCGGGTTCGCGTTCATCGCACCCTGGAAGCTCTGGTGCAGCGGCGCGACACCGAACAGCGAGGCGTTGCCGAACTGCTGCGCGAGCTCCTCGTTCAGCGGGCCGACGCCGGCGTGGCCGCTCTGCGCTCCGTTCAGCACCTGGAAGAGCGCGAAGAAGATCGGCATCTGCAGCAGCAGCGGGAGGCACGAGCTCAGCGGGTTGGTGCCCGTCTTCTTGTAGAGCTCCATCGTCTCGCGGGACATCGCCTCGCGCGAGAACTGGTCCTTCTTGCCCCGGTACTTGTCCTGGATCTTCTTCAGCTGCGGTGCGATCTCGAGCATCCGCCGCTGATTCTTGATCTGGCGGACGAAGATCGGGATCAGCGCGGCACGCACGACGACGGTGAGCCCGACGATCGACAGCACCCAGGTGAGGCCGGCGGCCGGGTCCAGCCCGACCTGCGTGAACAGCCAGTGGAAGGCGACGAGGATCAGCTCCACGACCCATTTGATGGGCCAGAGGATGGTACCGATGATGTCCATGTGCGGGTGCTACGCCTTTCCAGGGCTGGGGAAGCCGTCAGGGCTGGTGAGGGAGGCGCCCGCGCGGCGGGCGACGACGAAACCGAAGGGGGTCACCCGGTAACGACGGGTACGGCGGAGGGGAACGTCATCGACCCCTCCCGCTGCCCACGGGTGACAACGGATGATGCGGCGAACGCCGAGGAAGCCCCCCACCACGACGCCGTGCTCCTGGATCGCCTGCAGCGCGTAGGCCGAGCACGAGGGGTAATACCGGCAGACGTCGCCGTAGAGCGGCGAGATCACGGCACGGTAGGCCCGGAGCAGGAGGACGGCGACATTCCGCGGAAGAAGGAGCACTGCTGCGATCGCGGTGTTCATCGACGGACGTTGCCTCTGCTGGTGTACGGCTACTGGTGGGACGGACTGGTGGAGCGCCGGCCGGCGAAGCGGTCGGCTGCGCGGGAGACCTCTTCGTGCAGGCTAGCCCACGACGCATGGGCCGAGGCTGGCAAAGCTCTGATCACCACGTCGATCCCACCCTCACCGAAGCGGGGGAGGAGGTCGTAGGCCGCGGCCTTCAACCGGCGACGGACGAGGTTGCGGCGTACCGCCACCCCGACCGCTTTGCTCACGATAAAGCCGAATCGCACCACATCGGAGTCCGGATTCGGGCGGACGTACGTAACGGTGTCGGTCCCGCTGAAGCGGGCACCGCGTCGCACTGTCGCCCGATAGTCCGTGCCCCGCGTGATGCGATTGGCTTTGGCGAGCACCGGTGACGGTTACGCCGAGAGCTTCTCGCGGCCCTTGCGGCGACGAGCGGACAGGATGGCGCGGCCCGCACGCGTACGCATGCGGAGGCGGAAGCCGTGGGTCTTGGCGCGCTTGCGGTTGTTCGGCTGGAACGTTCTCTTGCTCATATCTATCTCTCCGTGGTGGTCGCTTCACAGGCCGGTGCTGAGGTGGTTCGGCCAGCACAGGGAGGCCAGGAAAGTTTCAGGGCAGCCTGAACGGCTGAAGTCAACTGATTAAAACTACGGCCTCGGTGGGACGCAGGTCAAACCAGTGGCAGGCAAACCCACTGATTATGCACCGGATTGGCAGGAAGCGGCCGTGCGCCACGCCGACGCATGCCGCTCACCGGATTTGATCAGCGTCCGTCCGCCACGTTACCGTGAGGTCGAAAGTTATCCCCAGGCCATCCCAAAATCGGCCGGAGATCGCTACGGTATTGCACACACAGCGGTGGATAACTCTGTGAATAGCTCCGGCGGCATCCGAGCCGCCAGCCCGACGCGAGTCGACGGGGGACCGACTCGTCTTTGGAGCGCGGGCGACGGCATCACTGAAAACGAAGACGGGGAACGATGGCAGGCGGCGAAGAGTCCATTTCTGCGGCATGGCAGAGCGTGCTCGAGAAGCTCGAGACGGACGACCGCATCACGCCGCAGCTGTACGGATTCCTCAGCCTGGTCGAGCCCAAGGGCATCATGGCCGGCACCTTCTACCTGGAGGTGCCCAACGAGTTCACCCGCGGCATGATCGAGCAGCGCAGCCGCGTCCCCCTCCTCAACGCCATCGGCACGCTCGACGACGAGCTGGCCGTCAACACGTTCGCCATCGTCGTGAACCCGGAGATCCAGCAGGAGACGATGGCCGGCCCGGCCGAACCGGAGCCGGCCCAGGCCGCCGTCTACATCGACGCCGGTCCCGCGACGCTCGCCTCGACCGTCGCCCCTCCGCCCGAGATCACGGCGCCGGCGCGCAGCAGCGACACCCGCCTCAACTCCAAGTACAGCTTCGACAACTTCGTCATCGGCCAGTCCAACCGGTTCGCGCACGCCGCGGCGGTGGCGGTCGCCGAGGCGCCGGCCAAGGCGTACAACCCGCTCTTCATCTACGGCGACTCGGGCCTCGGCAAGACTCACCTCCTCCACGCCATCGGCCACTATGCGATGAGCCTGTATCCGGGCATCCGCGTCCGGTACGTGTCGAGCGAGGAGTTCACGAACGACTTCATCAACTCGATCGCGAACAACCGCGGCTCATCGTTCCAGGCGCGCTACCGCAACATCGACATCCTGCTGATCGACGACATCCAGTTCCTGCAGCGTGCGGTGGAGACGCAGGAGGCGTTCTTCCACACCTTCAACACGCTCCACGATCACAACAAGCAGGTGGTCATCACGAGCGACCTGCCGCCGAAGATGCTCACCGGCTTCGAGGACCGGATGCGCTCGCGCTTCGAGTGGGGCCTGATCACCGACGTCCAGGTGCCCGACCTCGAGACCCGCATCGCCATCCTCCGCAAGAAGGCGCAGAGCGAGAAGATCCAGGTGCCCGACGACATCCTCGAGTTCATGGCCTCGAAGGTATCGAGCAACATCCGCGAGCTGGAGGGGACGCTCATCCGCGTCACAGCCTTCGCCAGCCTGAACCGCACGCCGGTCGACATGCCGCTCGTCCAGACGGTGCTGAAGGATCTGATCACGCTCGACGACGACAACGTGATCGCGCCGACGGACATCATCACCAACACGGCCGAGTACTTCAAGCTCACGGTCGACGATCTCTACGGATCCAGCCGCTCGGCGGCCGTCGCCACCGCCCGTCAGATCGCGATGTACCTGTGCCGCGAGCTGACCAACCTGTCGCTGCCGAAGATCGGGCAGCTCTTCGGCGGCCGCGACCACACGACGGTCATGTACGCCAACAAGAAGATCAGCGAGCTCATGAAGGAGCGCCGCTCGATCTACAACCAGGTCACCGAGCTGACCAGCCGCATCAAGCAGAACCACCGCTACGGCAAGTAGCGCGTCGCTCCACGGAGCGTCGACGCGTCTGAGCGTCATCTCCGAGCCGAATACCGGCCGAGTTATCCACATTTCCATCCCCAGTTTGGGGACAGTGCGTTATTAACACTTGTGGATAACTTGTGGAAAAGCTCCGGATAGGTCAGCGCTTAATGGGGACGAGCGACGCCGGCCTGTGAAAAGCGGGTCTGCCGCCTCCGGGTCTCCCCGCGTTGTGAACAGGCGGTGTCCTCAGGTCATCAACAGGCCCGATGGGCCCGGATCCCAGTCACCGGCTGGTCTCAACAGAGTTATCCACATTTTCCACAGCGGTTAACACCATTAATCATTAACTCTTCTGGTTAAGGGCGGGCGACAACCTCAGGCGGTCGGCGGGATCTCCGGCCCGCCCGTCGGAGGCATGGGGCTAGGATTCTTGACGATCCGTATCCGCGAGCCGACCAGGGGTGACTTCGTGAAGTTCCAAGCCAACCGGGATGTCTTCAGCGAGGCCGTCTCGTTCGCCGTGAAGCTCCTTCCGCAGCGAACGACCCTCCCCATCCTGAGCGGCGTGCTGATCGAGACCACCGACTCCGGCCTCCAGCTGTCGTCCTTCGACTACGAGGTCTCGGCGCAGACCGAGATCGCCGCCGAGGTGGAGGAGCCGGGCCGGGTGCTCGTATCCGGCCGGCTGCTGGCCGAGATCGCGGCCAAGCTTCCGAACGCTCCCGTGCAGTTCTCGACCGAGGAGTCGAAGATCCGCGTGCGCGCCGGATCCGCCAACTTCACCCTCCTCTCCATGCCCGTCGAGGAATACCCGAGCATCCCGCAGGTCAGCGGGGATGCCGGGCTCATCCCCGCGGAGGAGTTCTCCGAGGCCGTCGCCCAGGTGGCGGTCGCCGCCTCTCGCGACGACGTGACTCCCGTCATCACCGGCGTACAGCTGGAGGTCGGCGGCAACCGCATCGGCCTCGTCGCCACCGACCGCTATCGCGTGGCTGTGCGTGAGATCGACTGGGACAACGGCACGACCTCCGGTGAGCCGCAGACCGCCCTCGTGCCGGCGCGCACGCTGACCGAGATCGGCAAGACGTTCGGGCACAGCGGCAACGTGTCGGTCTCCATCACCAACCGCGACGACCGCGAGCTCATCGCCTTCACCGCCGATCGCAAGACGGTCACGTCGCTGCTGATCAAGGGCAACTTCCCGCCGGTGCGCCGGCTCTTCCCCGAGACGGTCGACAACTACGCCGTCCTCAACACCGCCGAGCTCATCGAGGCCACCCGCCGCGTCGCGCTCGTGCTGGAGCGCGAGGCCGCGCTCCGCTACACCTTCACCGCCGACGGACTGACGCTCGAAGCGATCGGCTCGGAGCAGGCGCAAGCATCCGAGAGCATCGACGCTCTCCTCACTGGCCAGGAGACGGTGGTTTCGCTGAAGCCGCAGTTCCTGCTCGATGGTCTCGGTGCCGTGCACTCGGAATTCGTGCGCATCTCCTTCACCAAGACCGAGAACCCCAACAAGCCGGGCCCTGTGCTCATCACGAGCCAGACTTCGAAGGACCAGGCGGGCTCGGACTCGTACAAGTACCTGCTGCAGCCCAACCTGCTCCTCCGCTGAATCCGGCGATCCGCAAGAGAAGAAGGATGATCATGCACATCGGCCTCATCGGACTCGGACGCATGGGCAACAACATGCGCGCCCGCCTCGAGAAGAACGGCATCGAGGTCACCGGGTACGACACCAACCCCGAGGTCTCCGACGTCGCGACGCTCGCCGACCTCGTCGCCGCCTTGCCCGCTCCGCGCACCGTCTGGGTGATGGTCCCCGCCGGCCAGATCACCGACTCGGTCATCACCGAGCTCGAGCCGCTGCTGGAGGCGGGCGACCTCGTGATCGACGGAGGAAACTCCAAGTTCACCGAGGACTTCAAGCACGCCGAGCTGCTCGCGCCCAAGGGCGTCGACTTCATGGACTGCGGCGTCTCGGGCGGCATCTGGGGCCTCGAGAACGGATACGGCCTGATGGTCGGCGGCTCCAAGGAGCAGGTCGAGCGGGTCATGCCGGTCTTCGACGCGCTGCGTCCGGAGGGTCCGCGCGAGGAGGGCTTCGTCCACGTGGGCGAGGTCGGCGCCGGCCACTACGCCAAGATGGTGCACAACGGAATCGAGTACGCGCTCATGCAGGCGTACGCCGAGGGCTACGAGCTGCTCGACACCCGCAAGGACATCATCAAGGACGTCACCGGCACCTTCAAGGCGTGGCAGCGCGGCACGGTCGTGCGCTCGTGGCTGCTCGACCTGCTGGTCCGCGCGCTCGAGCAGGACCCGGAGTTCGAGCACATCGAGGGCTACGTCCAGGACTCGGGCGAGGGTCGCTGGACCGTCGAGGAGGGACTGAACAACGCGGTCCCGCTGCCGACGATCAGCGCCTCCATCTTCGCCCGCTTCGTCTCCCGCCAGGAGGACTCGCCGGCCATGAAGGCCGTCGCCGCCCTCCGCAACCAGTTCGGCGGCCACGCTGTGAAGGCCGTGGACTAACCCTCCTTGAGAGTTACGCATCTTTCCCTGACCGACTTCCGCAACTACCGCACTGCGGAGGTGCCGTTCGCGGCCGGCGCGAATCTGTTCGTCGGCCGCAACGGCCAGGGGAAGACCAATCTGGTCGAGTCGCTCGGCTACCTCAGCACCCTCGGGTCGCACCGGGTGTCGAGCGACCAGGCCATGATCCGCAAGGATGCGGAGTCCGCGATCGTGCGGGCCCGCATCCAGCACGAGGGCCGGGAGCTCCTCGTGGAGGTCCAGCTCAACCGCGGAGCGCCGAACCGCGCTCAGGTGAACAGGGCCGCCATCAAGCCGCGCGAGCTCCCGCGGTACTTCTCGAGCGTGCTGTTCGCTCCGGAGGATCTCGCCCTGGTGCGCGGTGAGCCCGGCATCCGGAGGCGGTTCCTCGATCAGCTGCTGATCCAGCGCAACCCGCGGTTCTCGGCGGTCATCGCCGACTACGAGCGGGTGCTGAAGCAGCGCAACACGCTCTTGAAGTCGGCCAGGGCCTCCCGGATCAAGGCGGATCAGCTCGGCACGCTGGATATCTGGGACGACCGGCTCGTCGCGCTCGGCACCGAGCTGCTCGACGCGCGCCTCGACCTGGTCGCCCGGCTCAGCGACCCGATCGTCGCGGCGTATCGCTCGGTCGCCGGCGACGACCACCATCCGCGACTGCTGCCGCAGCTCACGATCCGCGGCGCGCACGTCGACGAGGACGACGACGATGCCGAGGCTGTAACCGACACGACCGGTTCCGACACCGCCGAGGTGTTCCGGCAGGCGCTCGCGGCCGTGCGCCCCAAGGAGCTGGAGCGTGGACTCACGCTCGTCGGCCCGCACCGCGACGACGTGCTGTTCGAGCTCAACGGCCTCCCAGCCAAGGGCTACGCGAGCCATGGGGAGTCGTGGTCGTTCGCCCTCGCACTGAAGCTGGCGTCGGCCGAGCTGCTGCGGCGTGAGTCGTCCACCGGAGACCCGGTGCTCATCCTCGACGACGTCTTCGCCGAACTCGACCAGGCACGGCGCCGGATGCTCGCAACCGCCGTGGCCGGTTACGAGCAGGTGCTCATCACCGCTGCGGTCTACGACGACGTCCCTGCGGAACTCACCGCGCACACCGTGCGGATCGAGGCCGGGCAGGTGGTCGAGGTCTCTCCGCTGGAGGCGTCGTCCGATGCCTGATCGATCGGACGAAGGCGGACTCTCGGAGGCCTCCGTCGTCTACCTCCGGATGAAGGAGCTCTTCGCCGGCACCACCGGGCGCGGCCGCCGTGCCCGGCGCCGGGTCGAGGAGGAGGGCGAGAGCAAGCCGTTCGGCTCCGGCCGCGACCCCCGCGGGCTCGGAGACGTGGTCGACGCCCTGACCGTGCAGCTCGGCTGGACGTCCCAGCTGGCGCAATCCGACCTCCTCGAGCAGTGGCGCGAGCTGGCGGGGGAGGAGACCGCGCGCCACGCGGTGCCCGACGCGATCACCGACGGCGTCCTGGTCGTCCGCTGCGAGTCGACGGCGTGGGCGACGCAGCTCCGGATGATGCGTTCCGAGCTGCTCGTGCGCATCGGTGAGAGGTTCCCGGAGGCGGGCATCGAGTCCATCCGCTTTCAAGGGCCGGACGCCCCCTCCTGGAAACGCGGTCCCAGGTCGATTCCAGGGCGTGGCCCGCGCGATACTTACGGCTGAGTGCACAAAAGAGGTCGCCCGCGCGAAGAAAACGCGTCAGAGGGGCGATTTCGGCCCTTTTGACCCCCTCCTCTTGGTAGAATGGAGGGTCACTGTCTAGTGCGGTCAGGAGCCGAATTCTCATATGACGATGGAACCGAACAGGGCCGAGGCGGAACACGACTACGGCGCGAATGAGATCCAGATCCTCGAGGGTCTCGAAGCCGTCCGCAAGCGACCCGGGATGTACATCGGTTCCACCGGTCCCCGCGGTCTGCACCATCTGGTCTACGAGATCGTCGACAACTCCGTCGACGAGGCGCTCGCAGGCTTCGCCGACAACATCGAGGTGACCATCCTCCCGGACGGCGCGGTACGCGTCGACGACAACGGCCGCGGCATCCCGGTCGACGAGCACCCCACCGAGAAGAAGTCGACGGTGGAGGTCGTGCTGACCATCCTCCACGCCGGCGGCAAGTTCGGCGGCGGCGGTTACGCGGTCTCCGGCGGTCTGCACGGCGTCGGCAGCTCCGTGGTTAACGCGCTCTCGACCAGGCTCGACGTCGAGGTCCACCGGCAGGGCTTCGTCTGGCGGCAGAGCTACCGCAACGGCGTGCCGCAGGCTCCGCTGGAGCAGGGCGAGGCGTCCGAGCGCACCGGCACCATCATCACGTTCTGGCCAAGCCCTGACACCTTCGAGACCGTGGTCTTCGACTACGAGACCCTGCGTACGCGATTCCAGCAGATGGCGTTCCTGAACAAGGGGCTGCGCATCGCGATCACCGACGAGCGCGCGCCAGAGGTCGAGCCCGTCGAGGGCGAGGTCGACGAGGAGGAGGCGAAGCCGGCACGGCACGAGGTCTTCCTCTACGAGCGCGGCCTGCAGGACTACGTGCAGTACCTCAACTCGGCCAAGAAGGCGGAGGTCGTGCACGACGAGATCATCTCGTTCGAGTCCGAGGACACCGAGCGCAAGATCGCACTCGAGGTCGCGATGCAGTGGACGACGAGCTACAACGAGAGCGTCTTCACCTACGCGAACACGATCAACACCCACGAGGGCGGCACCCACGAGGAGGGCTTCCGCGCCGCGCTGACCACGCTGGTCAACCGGTACGCGCGCGAGAAGGGCATCCTCAAGGAGAAGGACGACAACCTCTCGGGCGACGACGTGCGCGAGGGCCTGACCGCGGTCATCTCGGTCAAGCTGTCCGAGCCGCAGTTCGAGGGCCAGACCAAGACCAAGCTGGGCAACACCGAGGCGAAGGCCTTCGTGCAGAAGGTGGTCGGCGACCAGCTCGGCGACTGGTTCGACCGCAACCCGAACCAGGCCAAGGAGATAATCCGCAAGGCGCTCCAGGCGGCGACCGCCCGCATCGCGGCCCGCAAGGCGCGCGAGACCGCGCGACGCAAGGGTCTGCTCGAGAGCGGCGGCATGCCCGGCAAGCTCAAGGACTGCCAGTCGAAGGACCCGACGGTCTCCGAGATCTTCATCGTCGAGGGCGACTCGGCCGGCGGCTCGGCCGTGCAGGGCCGCAACCCCGAGACGCAGGCGATCCTCCCGCTGCGCGGCAAGATCCTGAACGTCGAGAAGGCGCGGCTCGACCGGGCGCTCGCGAACAACGAGGTCCAGGCGATGATCACGGCGTTCGGCGCCGGCATCGGCGAGGACTTCAACCCCGAGAAGGCGCGCTATCACAAGATCGTGCTCATGGCCGATGCCGACGTCGACGGCCAGCACATCACGACCCTGCTGCTGACCCTCCTCTTCCGGTACATGCGCCCGATGATCGAGCTCGGCTACGTGTACCTCGCGCAGCCGCCGCTGTACCGGCTGAAGTGGTCGAACGCCGAGCACGAGTACGTGTACTCGGACCGCGAGCGCGACGCCTTCCTGGCGGAGGGCCTCGCGGCCGGCAAGCGCATCCCGAAGGACAACGGCGTGCAGCGCTACAAGGGTCTGGGCGAGATGGACTACCGCGAGCTGTGGGAGACCACGATGAACCCGGAGACCCGCACGCTGCTGCAGGTCACCCTCGACGACGCGGCCGCGGCCGACGAGATCTTCGCCACCCTGATGGGCGAGGACGTCGACTCGCGCCGCACGTTCATCCAGAAGAACGCGAAGGACGTCCGGTTCCTCGACATCTGATGCCGTGACGGCAGCGGAATGACACGAGAACCGGTGGAGAAGAGAGAACTGTGACGGACGAAGAGACCACGGGAGCCGGCTTCGGCATCCACGGCAGGATCGACCAGGTCGACCTGCAGTCGGAGATGCAGCGGTCGTACCTCGACTACGCGATGAGCGTGATCATCGGACGCGCCCTGCCGGAGGTGCGCGACGGCCTGAAGCCGGTGCACCGCCGCGTCATCTACGCGATGTTCGACGGCGGCTACCGGCCCGACAAGGCGTTCTCGAAGTGCGCACGTGTCGTCGGCGACGTCATGGGGCAGTTCCACCCGCACGGCGACAGCGCGATCTACGACGCGCTGGTCCGCCTGGTGCAGCCGTGGAGCCTCCGCTACCCGCTCGCGCTCGGCCAGGGCAACTTCGGCTCGCCGGGCAACGACGGCGCCGCCGCCCCGCGGTACACCGAGACCAAGATGGCCCCGCTCGCGATGGAGATGGTGCGGGACATCGACGAGGAGACCGTCGACTTCCAGGACAACTACGACGGTCGCACCCAGGAGCCGGCCGTCCTGCCCAGCCGGTTCCCGAACCTCCTGGTCAACGGCTCGGTCGGCATCGCAGTCGGCATGGCGACCAACATCCCGCCGCACAACCTCCGCGAGGTCGCCGACGGCGCGCTGTGGCACCTCGCGCACCCCGAGGCGTCGCGCGAGGAGCTCCTGGAGGAGCTGATCAGGCGCATCAAGGGCCCGGACTTCCCGACCGGCGCGCAGATCCTCGGCACCAAGGGCATCCACGACGCGTACCGGACGGGCCGCGGCTCGATCACGATGCGCGCCGTCGTGAACATCGAGGAGATCCAGGGCCGCGTGTGCCTGGTCGTCACGGAGCTGCCGTACCAGGTCAACCCGGACAACCTCGCGATCAAGATCGCGGAGCTCGTGAAGGACGGCCGTATCGGCGGCATCGCGGACATCCGCGACGAGACCTCCGGCCGTACGGGTCAGCGCCTCGTCATCGTGCTCAAGCGCGATGCGGTCGCCAAGGTCGTGCTGAACAACCTGTACAAGCACACGCAGCTGCAGGAGAACTTCGGCGCGAACATGCTCGCGATCGTCGACAACGTGCCGCGCACGCTCGCGCTCGACGGCTTCGTCACGGCGTGGGTCGACCACCAGATCGACGTGATCGTGCGTCGCACGCGCTACCGTCTGCGGAAGGCGGAGGAGCGGGCGCACATCCTGCGCGGCTACCTCAAAGCCCTCGACATGCTCGACGAGGTCATCGCGCTCATCCGCCGCTCGCCGACCGTGGACGACGCGCGGGAGGGCCTGAAGACGCTCCTCGAGGTCGACGACGTGCAGGCCGACGCCATCCTCGCGATGCAGCTGCGCCGCCTGGCCGCCCTCGAGCGCCAGAAGATCATCGACGAGCACGACGAGATCGAGCGCCAGATCGCCGAGTTCAAGGCCATCCTCGACGACCCCGTGCGTCAGCGCTCGATCGTCAGCGAGGAGCTGACCGAGATCGTCGACCGCTACGGCGACGACCGCCGCACCGAGATCATGTACGGCTTCGACGGCGACATGAGCATGGAGGACCTCATCCCCGAGGAGGAGATGGTGGTCACGGTCACGCGCGGCGGTTACATCAAGCGCACGCGCAGCGACAACTACCGTCAGCAGCACCGCGGCGGCAAAGGAGTGAAGGGCGCCCAGCTGCGCGGTGAGGACGTGGTCGACCACTTCTTCGTCACGACCACCCACCACTGGCTCCTCTTCTTCACGAACAAGGGCCGCGTCTACCGCGCCAAGGCGTACGAGGTGCAGGAGGCCGGCCGCGACGCGAAGGGCCAGCACGTCGCCAACCTGCTCGCGCTGCAGCCGGATGAGGAGATCGCCGAGATCCTCGACATCCGCGACTACGAGGTGGCGAAGTACCTGGTGCTCGCCACGCGCGACGGCCTCATCAAGAAGACCGCGCTCAGCGAGTACGACACCAACCGCTCGGGCGGCATCATCGCGATCAAGCTGCGCGAGGAGGACGAGCTCGTCTCGGCGCTGCTGGTCGACGAGGACTCCGACCTGCTGCTGGTCTCGCGCCACGGCATGTCGATCCGCTTCACCGCCTCCGACGAGGCGCTGCGGCCGATGGGCCGCTCGACCTCCGGCGTCATCGGGATGCACTTCCGCGGCGACGACACGCTGCTGGAGGCGTCGGTCGTCTCGGACGAGGGATACGTCTTCGTGGTGACCGAGGGCGGGTACGCCAAGCGGACCTCCGCCGACCAGTACCGCCTGCAGAACCGCGGCGGTCTGGGCATCAAGGTGGCCAAGTTGAGCGAGGATCGGGGTGACCTCGTGGGTGCTCTCATCGTCGACGAGGACGACGAGGTCCTTGTGGTTCTTGCCAGCGGCAAGGTGGTACGCTCTGCCGTGGCCGAGGTACCCGCCAAGGGCCGTGACACCATGGGTGTCGTCTTTGCACGTTTCGCCGAGTCGGACAAGATCATCGCCGTGGCGAAGAACACCGAGCGCAACCTCGAATCGCAGAACGCAGTCGACGATCAGGCTGCTGATGCACAATCGGAGGACGCCGGGAAGGAAGAATCCGTCAATGAGCAGTAGCGTCGCCGAGAAACTCGCCAAGAAGTCGTCGCGTCGGCCTGCATCCTCCAAGCAGGTGCGGCTGAAGCTGGTGTACATCGACTTCTGGTCGACCGTGAAGCTCTCGTTCCTCGCCGGCATCTGCCTGGCGATCATCGCGGTCGTCGGCACCTTCCTCATCTGGACGGTGCTCGACCGCACCGGCATCTTCGACCAGGTGAACAGCCTCGTGAAGGACATCTCGGGTGCCGGCGGCGGTGACCTCCGCGCGGTGCTCGGGCTGGGTCAGGTGATGGGCTTCTCGCTCATCGTGGCCATCCTCGACATCGTCGTGGTGACCGCGCTCGGCGCGGTGTTCGCCCTGCTGTACAACCTGTCCGTGAAGATCACGGGCGGCCTGCTGGTCGGGTTCACGAACAACTGATCGATTTCGCAATGGCCGGGCGGATCAGGTAGGCTCTTATCTGCCCATTCGGGGATATAGCTCAGGCGGTTAGAGCGCTTCGCTGATAACGAAGAGGTCCGAGGTTCAAGTCCTCGTATCCCCACCAGTACCTCCATCCGGGGCCTTAGCTCAGTTGGTAGAGCGCCTGCTTTGCAAGCAGGATGTCAGGAGTTCGAATCTCCTAGGCTCCACCCCTTCCGGCCTCATCCCTCCTCGGCGCCGTGATCGCACGCGTCGGGAACGGGCTCGAGTACGACACGCTCGTCGTCACGCTGCCGAGCGTTCCGACCCTGCCGCTCACCTGCTCCAGGTGCCGCATCGACGTCGCCACCACTTTGAGGATGAAGCAGTCGTCGCCCGTGACGTGGTGCGCCTCCAGCACCTCGGGCAGCTCCGCGAGGAGATCGTGGAGCGGCTTGTAGACGCTGCTCGGGTAGCGCAGCCGCAGGAACGCGAGGATCCCGTAGCCCAGGCGCTCGGGGTCGACCACCGCGCGGTAGCCCTGGATGACGCCGGCCTCCTCCATCCGACGCACGCGCTCGGCGACGGCGCTGTTCGACATGTGCACGGTGCGGGCGAGCTCGGCGATGGACTGCCGCCCGTCCCGCTGCAGCTCGGCGAGGAGTGCGCGATCGACGGCATCGGCGGCGAACGGGAAAGTGACGGCCATGCGCTGATTCTGGCATGCGATCGACGGCCGAAATGCTCCAAGGCCGTGGATCGTCTCTTCAAACAGCCCTTCGACTTCTCTAGCGTTGACCCCATGACGATCACCGCCAGCACCTCCGCCGCCACCCGCCACTTCGCCGCGAAGCTCGAGTTCGAGACCGACCCCTCCGACGTGATGGCGGACCGCGAGGCGGGGCGTCCGTTCGTCCTGGTCGACAGCCGCGGCGACGCGGCATGGCGGCAGGGTCGCGCGGCGGGCGCCGTCCACCTCCCGACCGCGCAGATCGCGGACCGGGCCAGGGAGGTCGTGCCCGAGGGGACGCCGGTCGTCGTGTACTGCTGGGGCCCGGGCTGCAACGGCTCGACCCGCGCGGCCCTGGTCTTCAGCCTCCTCGGCTACGAGGTGCGCGAGATGATCGGCGGCTTCGAATACTGGGCGCGGGAGGGACTGCCGGTCGAGGACGACCACGGCCCGGTGGTCCGAGCGGCCGACCCGCTGACGGCGCCGGTGGATGGGGCGACGTGCGCGTGCTGAGGGCTGGCTACTTCAACAACCGCGACAGCACGCGGTCGGCCAGTGGTTTGCCGCCGGTCTGGCAGGTGGGGCAGTACTGGAACGTCGAGTCGTGGAAGATGACCTGGCGGATCGTGTCGCCGCAGATCGGGCAGGGCTGGCCGGTGCGGCCGTGGACGCGGAGGCCGGACTTCTTCTCGCTCTTCAGCTCGGAGGCGGCCAGGCCGTCGGCACGGGCGAGCGCCTCGCGCAGCGTCGACTGCAGGGCGTCGTAGAGGCGCTCCACGTCGTCGGCCGGCATGTTCGCCGGCTTGTACGGGGACATCTTCGCCACGTGCAGGATCTCGTCCGAGTACGCGTTGCCGATCCCGGCGATCAGCGACTGGTTGCGCAGCACACCCTTGATCTGCGCGCGGCCCTGGTCGGCGAGGATGGCGGCGAACACCTCCGGTGTGAATTCTGGGGAGAGCGGGTCAGGGCCGAGGCGGGCGATCCCGGGGACCTCCGACGGGTCGCGGACGATGTAGATCGCGAGCGACTTCTTCGTGCCGGCCTCGGTGATGTCGAAGCCGGTGCCGTCGTCGAGCACCAGTCTCGCCGCCAGTGGTCCCTTGCCCGGTCGCCCGCTCGGCGGGGGAGGAGGCGCGTCGCGCCAGCGGATCCACCCTGCGCGGGCGAGGTGGATGACGAGGTGGAGCTCGCCCGCGGCGATGTCGAGGAACTTGCCGTGCCGCGAGACGCCGGAGATCGTGGTGCCTCGGAGTGCGTCCGCGGGAGGATCGAAGGTCTTGAGGGCGGCGAACGCGACGATGCTCAGCCGGTCGATGACGCGACCCGTCAGCCGGCCGCCGAGGTCGGCGGCGAGGGCGGTGACTTCCGGGAGTTCGGGCACCACCCCATACTGCCCCGATCCGCCGACACGCGCAGTAGGGTGACCTGATGGACATCAGGGTCGCCGCCTACGGAGTCATCGTCGACGGGGAGCGCATCCTCCTCGCCCACTGGAACGAGAGCGGGCGCTCGGGCTGGACGCTTCCGGGCGGCGGGATCGACCCCGGTGAGGACCCGGTGCACGCGGTCGTGCGCGAGATCCGTGAGGAGACCGGCTTCGACGCGGTCGCGGGCGACCTGCTCGGGATCGACTCGAAGGTCGTCCCGGCTGAGCAGCGGTTCGTACCGGAGGCGGGTCCGCTGCATGCCCTGCGCATCGTCTACCGCGCGTCCGTCGTCGGCGGGAGGCTGACCAACGAGCTCGACGGATCGACCGACGAGGCGGCGTGGTTCCCGCTCACGGCCATCCCGAACCGTCGCGTCGAGCTGGTCGACATCGCGCTCGGGATGGCCGGACTGCGCTGAACAGGGGTCGCTGATCAGCCGGCGGGCGGCGCGGCGACCGGGCGCGGCTGCTCGGCCGGCATGATGATCCACAGCGCCGCGTAGACGAGGAACTGCGGCCCGGGCAGCAGGCACGACAGTACGAAGATCACGCGCACGGTCGTGTCCGTGAGGCCGAAGCGCCGGGCGAGCCCGGCACAGACGCCGGCGAGCACGCGGCCGTCGCGGGGACGTTCGAGAGTGTTCATGTCGATCATCCTCGCGCGCCGGTGCGGCGGCCGCCATCGGGGAAACCCCCGAAAGCTCCCTTACTGGGCGGACCCGGTGCCCGACGTGCTGCCGGTCGTGGTGGACGTCGACGTCTCGGTCGGCTCCTCGTCGGCGACCCAGAGCTCGTCGTCGGCGCGGAAGGTCTGCCAGACCGCGTACAGGAGGCCGGCTGCCGCCACGATGCCAAGGCCGACCGCGATGACCGTGCCCGCACCAGGGCCGGACTTCTGCTTCGCGACCTCGATCTTGCGGCTGAACTCCTTACCGGCCTGCTTGAAGTCGCCCCGGAACGCCGCGGCGCGAGCGGCTCGCGCGTGGTCGACGACCGACAGTGCGGTCCCGACGGCGGTGCCGACGGCCGGGATGACATCGCCGACGAGACGCTCGCGGGCGGCACCGGCATACTTGCCGGCCGTGTTCGCCGCCGTCTGCGCCGCCGGACGCACGTAGGAGTCGTAGCTGTCACGGACGCGTGGAGCGATCTCCTCACGGGTGTAGTAAGCGGCTTGCTTGCGCGCCTGCGCGGCGAGGGCGTTGGCATTCGCCAGGACGTCCTGCTGCTGGCTCCACAGCTGCTCGGCGTCGTTGCGCAGTCGCTTGAGCTCCTTCTTGCGCTTCCGTGTCAGGCTCATCTGGACCTCCATCGAGTACGGCTGGCGAACTGACTCCATCTTGCCACCGAAAGGGCTGGGGATGGCCCGAGAGCCGGAACCCCCTATGCAAGAATTGGTGCCATGTCTAAGCACACCGCTGTCGCCACGCTCCACACTAACTACGGAGACATCAAGGTCAACCTCTTCGGCAACCACGCTCCGAAGACGGTCAGGAACTTCGTGGGGCTCGCGACCGGTGAGATCGAGTGGACGAACCCCGCAACGGGCGAGAAGACCAACGCTCCCCTCTACAACGGCGTCGTCTTCCACCGCATCATCCCGGGCTTCATGATCCAGGGCGGAGACCCGCTCGGTCAGGGCATCGGCGGCCCCGGCTACCAGTTCGACGACGAGATCAACCCGGAGCTCGACTTCACGCAGCCCTACATCCTGGCGATGGCGAACGCCGGCATCCAGGGCGGCCGCGGCACGAACGGCTCGCAGTTCTTCATCACCGTCGGACCGACCACCTGGCTGCAGGGCAAGCACACCATCTTCGGCGAGGTCGCGGACGACGCGTCGCGCAAGGTCGTCGACAAGCTCGCCGAGGTCCCGACGGACGCCCGCGACCGGCCGCTCGACGACGTGGTCATCGAGTCCGTCGACGTCGAGCAGGTCTGAGAGAGGGCGGGCGAGCCAGAACGATGTCTCAGCCCGTCGACGCGCGAGCGAGCTACTGCTACCGCCACCCCGGGCGGGAGAGCTACGTCCTCTGCCAGCGCTGCGGCCGCACCATCTGCGGTGAGTGCCAGACGCCGGCCGCGGTCGGCGTCATCTGCCCGGAGTGCATGGCGGAGCAGCGGGCGACCGCGCCGCGCACCAAGCCGGCCTGGTACACGCGGCTGAGCGGAGGGACGACCCCGGTCGTCACGTACTCGATCATCGGCGTGTGCGCGCTGGTGTTCGTGCTGGGGCTGGTTCCCGGATTCGGCGGACTCGTGGACAACGCGCTGCTCTACGCCGGCGTCTACTCCGATCCGGCGGCGTTCGAGCCGTGGCGCATGCTGACGTCGGTCTTCGTGCACGCCAACTTCATCCACTTCGCGCTCAACATGTACACGCTGTGGATCTTCGGGTCGGCGCTGGAGCCGATGCTCGGGAGGCTGCGCTTCCTCGCGCTGTTCCTGATCAGTGGATTCGCGGGATCGCTCGCCGTGCTCCTGCTGACGAACCCGCTGCAGCCGGTCGTCGGCGCCTCGGGCGCGATCTTCGGCATCTTCGGCGCGTTCTTCATCATCCAGCGACGGCTGGGCGGCAACGCGACCCAGATCCTCATCCTGGTGGCGATCAACCTCGCCATCGGCTTCATCCCGGGCTTCAATATCGCCTGGCAGGCGCACATCGGCGGGTTCCTCGGCGGCCTGCTCGTGGGCCTGATCTACGTGGAGACGCGGAAGGCCTCTCGGCGCTCCCTGCAGCTCCCCCTCGTGATCGCGCTCTGCGTCGTACTCCTCCTGCTGAGCCTGGTGCGATTCCTGTAATTCCCCACACCGCGTGGATAAGTTATCCACAGGGTTGTTAACAGTGGGGATAATTACACCCGTGTAACTCTCCACAGGCTTATTAACACTGGGGAGAACCGGCTCTCCACACTTCTGCACACTGTGGAGAAAGCGCTGTGGATAACTGTGGAGAAACCCGCCGTTCACCCGCCGGATACGACAAGAGCCCGGGCGGCGGAAGCCGGACCCGGGCTCTGGACGCGCAGCGTCGAGGGTGGAGCGCTAGCGCCACCTGGTGGTCATGAGGAAGCCGATGAAGGCGATGCCGAAGCCGACGAGGATGTTCCAGGCGCCGAGACTCGGGATCGGGTACTGGTTCTGGCTCACGTAGAAGACGATGATCCACACCAGCCCGAGCAGCATGAAGCCGAACATCACCGGCTTGAACCATACGGGGTTGGGCGCCTCCTCGCCGGAGGCGACGGCGCGCCGGTCGGTCCGCTCGGGGCGCTCGGGCTTGGTCTTCGTCTTGCTGCGTGCCATAGCACCACAGTGTAGCGGGACGTGTCTGAGCATTGCCGCCGCATCCGAGCAGGCGACGGCGGGGGTGAATGTTCAGATTGCCCCGCTAGTATCCGTAATATGACCAACCCGTACGAGGACACTCCGACGCGCGAGACGCCGGTGCCCACCTCGCGTGCGCGCCGACGCGCGTCCAGGCGACCACGACGCCGTGCGACGTTCCTCGGAGTGGTGGGCGAGCTGCTCATCACCGCGGGTGTGCTGGTCCTCCTCTTCCTGGGCTGGCAGGTGTGGTGGAACAACCTCGTCACCTCCAACCAGCAGTCCTCGGCGGCGGCCTCCCAGAGCCAGAAGTGGATCGATGACGCGCTGAAGGCGCCGAAGCCATCGACCCCGGAGGCGGAGCCGGCGGCGACGACCGACCCGCCGGTCATCGCCAAGCCGGCCGACTACCAGGCGTTCGCCGTCATCTACATCCCGCGGCTCGGCGCCGACTGGAAGCGGACCATCCGCGAGACCGTCGACACGGAGAAGGTGCTCAACAGCTACACCGCGGGCGTCGGCCACTACGCCGACACGCAGCTCCCCGGCCAGGTCGGCAACTTCGCCGTCGCCGGCCACGACAGCGGCTGGGGCAACACCTTCATCGACCTCTCCAAGCTGCACATCGGCGACCGCATCTACGTGCAGACCAAGGACGGCTGGTACACGTACACGTTCCGCAACTTCGAGTACGTCCAGCCGTCGGCCGTGCAGGTGCTCCTGCCGGTGCCGCGACAGCCGGAGGCGACGCCGGTCGACCGGCTCATGACCATCACCACGTGCAATCCGCCGTTCCACGCGGGCGAGCGGCTCATCGCCTACAACACGTTCCAGAGCTTCGCGCCCACGCAGGACGTGCCGAGCGAGATCGCGGCCGTGGTCGCCGAGGGGAGCTGACCCGAATGTACGCAGCGCTGTGGCGCATCCTGCCGGGACCGGTCTGGCTGCGCATCCTCATCCTCCTGATCCTCGTCGCGGCCGTGCTGTTCGCGCTCGTCACCTGGGTGTTCCCCTGGGTGGATTCGCTCGTCGGTCCGCAGGAAGGTACCGTGGGGCCGTGACCCGCGTACTCGTCATCGACAACTACGACAGCTTCGTCTACACGCTCAACGGCTACCTTCGCGAGCTGGGCGCCGAGACGGAGGTCGTGCGCAACGACGACATCCCGGTCGCCGATCTGCCGGGCCGTCTGGCGGAGTACGACGCGGTGCTGGTGTCGCCCGGACCGGGCAAGCCCGCCGACGCCGGTGTCTCCATCCCCGCCGTCGAGCAGGCGCTGAGCACCGGCCAGCCGCTGCTCGGCGTGTGCCTCGGTCACCAGGCGATCGCAGAGGCGTTCGGGGGCGTGGTCACCAATGCCGAGGAGTTGATGCACGGCAAGACCTCGCAGGTCACGCACGACGCCAGCCCGCTCTTCGACGAGGTCCCCCAGCCGTTCACCGCCACCCGGTACCACTCCCTCGCCGTGGTCGACGGGACGCTGCCCGCGGACCTCTCCGTGACCGCGCGCACCGCAGGCGGCGTGATCATGGCTCTGCAGCACGTCGAAGCGCCGATCTTCGGTGTCCAGTTCCACCCGGAGTCGGTGCTCACCGAGGGCGGCTACCGGATGCTCGGCAACTGGCTCGAGGTCGCGGGGCTGCGTGGAGCGGCGGAGGCGTCGCGCACGCTGAACCCGCTCGTCAAGCTGGGCTGAGCCCCCCGCGGCGCGTCAGCCGGAGCAGTAGGTCAGGTCGACCGTCGTCCCCTGCGGGACGTCGCCCGGAGCGACCGACTGGGTGTGCACCAGCGGGGCTCCGGAATCCTGCGGGCACGTGTTGTCCGGCTTCGGGTTCGCCGTCAGCCCGGACTGCGACAGGATCCCCGTCGCGGCCTGGATGGTCTGCCCGGTGAGATCCGTCAGCGTCACCTTGCCGCTCGACACGGTCAGCGAGATCGGGTCGCCCTCGTGCGCAGTGCCGCTCGGCTGCGGGTCGGTCGAGATGACGACGTTCGCGCCCACCGACGGCGAGTTCTCGGTCGTGACCGGGCCGACGCTGAGTCCGGCCGCCTCGATCGCCTGCTTGGCCGCGTCGAGCGTCATGTTGTGCACGTCCGGGACGGAGACGGTCTTCTTGCCCGAGGAGACGTAGATCGTGATGGTGTCGCCGGTCGCGACGACGATTCCGGCGTCCGGATCGGTGCGGATGACCTGGCCTTCGCCGTAGGTGGCGCTCGACTCGGTGGTCTGCGTCCACTTCAGCTTCATGCCGTCGAGCTCGGCCGTGGCCTTGTCGAGCGTCTGACCGGTGAGGTTCGGGACCTCCCGCGAGGTCTCCGGCATGGTCGTGCTCGGCGCGAGCCGCAGCACCCAGGCGAGCACCGCGACGATGACGACCGCCATGACCGCGATGCCGGCCCAGATCCAGATGACCGGAGGGCGCCGCTGGGTGCGCGTCATCGTCTGGTCCTCGGCGAGCTGGCGGAACGCGGCCTCGGGACCGGACACGGTGGTGGGCGGTGCGCCGAAGAGCGTCTCGGCGAACTCGTCGTGCTCCTTGTGCTTGGGCACGCGGCCGGCCGCGGCCTCCTCGAGGTCTTGGCGGAACTCGGCGACGGTCTGGTACCGCTCGAAGCGGTCCTTCGTCAGTGCACGGGCGACCACGACATCCATCGCCGGGGAGACCTTGTGGTTGATGCTGCTCGGCGCGACCGGGGTCTCGCTGACGTGCTGATACGCGACGGCGACCGGGGTGTCGCCGCGGAACGGCGGGCGCCCGGTGAGCATCTCGAACAGGACGACGCCGGTCGAGTACAGGTCGGTGCGGGCGTCGACCGACTCGCCCTTCGCCTGCTCGGGCGAGAAGTAGCTGGCGGTGCCGAGCACGGCCGTGGTCTGGGCGACGGTCGCGGAGGAGTCGCTGATCGCGCGGGCGATGCCGAAGTCCATCACCTTGACCTGGCCGTTGCGCGTGATCATCACGTTGCCGGGCTTGATGTCGCGGTGCACGACGCCGGCGCGGTGCGAGTACTCGAGGGCGGTGAGGATGCCCTCGGTGATGCGCACGGCCTCCGGAACCTCGAGCGGTCCGCGCTTGATCAGGTCTTTCAGGAGGACGCCGTCGACGTACTCCATGACGATGAAGGGCAGCTGCGCCTCGTGCCCGTTGGGCTCGCGTACCGTCTCTTCGCCGGCGTCGAACACCCGCACGATCGTGGGGTGCGCCATGCGCGCGGCGGCCTGCGCCTCCTGACGGAAGCGGGTGCGGAACGCCGGGTCCGTCGCCAGCGACGGCTTGAGGAGCTTGATCGCGACGGTCCGGCCCAGCCGGGTGTCGGTGCCCTTGTGCACGTCGGACATGCCGCCGCGCCCGATGAGTTCGCCCACCTGATATCGGCCTGCGAGCAGGCGGCTATCTGGGCTCAATGCATACTCCTATCGGGCGGGTGACTCGGCTAGTGTAGCGGGGCGTTTCTGGGTATCGCCCCCGCGCGAGGGGTAGACGTGCCGCTACTTGTCGCCGTTCGCTCCCGGGGTCGGCGTCGGCGTGCTGGCCGTCACCTGGTAGGCGAGAGCCGGCGACTGACCGGACTCCACGGACTCCCCGCAGAAGATCGTGTAGGTGAGGTTGTACGTGCCCGCCTGGTTCGGCGCCCACACCGTGGAGTTGCCGTCGACCGGGGTCTGGGGCTGGCCGTTCACGTACAGCCGGCGGCCGACGAGGTTCTGGCCGGCCGGGCAGGCGGCGGACCCGAAGGTGACGGTGACCTGGGTGGCCGGGTCCGTGACGGTGGCCTGGCTCGGGTCGGCCGAAACGGTGTCGGTCGGCGGGTCGACCGGCGCGACGTCGCCGTAGACCATGATCGTGACCTCGGACCCCTTGGGCAGCGGACCCGTCGGGTTGACCCGGTACACCTTGTCGACCTGGTCGGCCGAGGTGGCGGCCGAGCCGGTCTGGATGTTCGCGACCATCTCGAGGCCCTGCAGCTTCTCGCGCGCCTGCGCCGAGGTGAGTCCGAGGAAGTCGGCCTCCGTGATCTGCACCGTGTTGCTGGTCGGGGTCGGCGACGGCGTCGTGGGCTTGGGCGTCGGGGCCTGCGACTGGGTGGCGGTGGGAGACGGAGGAGCGTCCTTGGGCTGCGCGACGAGCGCGATGATCGTGCCGATCAGCACCAGCGCGAGCAGGGCGATGAGCGCGATGAGCGGCCAGGTCCAGGGGCTGCGCTTCTTGGTCTCCTTCGGCTCCTCCGGCCCCTCCTCGATCGTCTGGGTCGTGGAGGTGGAGGCCGACGGCAGCAGCGTGGTGGCCTGCGTCGGCGCCGAGGTCGCGGAGGGCATCAGCACGGTCGCGGCGTCGGTCGCCGCGGCGGCGCCGAGGACGGCGGGGACCGAGGCGGCCGCGGCGCGCACGTCTCCGCGGCGCAGCGCCTGCGCGGCACGCGCCAGGTGGGCGGCGGAGGCCGGGCGGTCGGCGGGGTTCTTGGCGATGCACGCGAAGACCAGGTTGCGCACCGGCTCGGCGACGGTGGCGGGCAGCTCCGGCGGGGCCTCGTTGATCTGGGCCATGGCGATCGCGACCTGCGACTCGCCGGTGAACGGGCGGCGGCCGGCGAGGCACTCGTAGGCGACGATGCCGAGCGAGTAGATGTCGGTCGTCGGAGATGCCGGGTGGCCGGAGGCCTGCTCGGGCGAGAGGTACTGGACCGTGCCCATGACCTGGCCGGTGGCGGTGAGCGGCACCTGGTCGGCGATGCGGGCGATGCCGAAGTCGGTGATCTTGACGCGGCCGTCGGGGGTGATCAGCAGGTTGCCCGGCTTGATGTCGCGGTGCACCAGCCCGGCGGCGTGGGCGGCGTGCAGTGCGGCGGCGGTCTGCGCGACGATGTCGAGCGTGCGGTCGGTGCTCAGCACGTGCTCCCGCTCGAGGATGCTGGAGAGCGCCTCACCCGGGACGAGCTCCATCACGAGGTAGGCGCTGCCCTCCTCCTCGCCGTAGTCGTAGACGTTGGCGATGCCCTCGTGGTTGACCAGCGCGGCGTGACGGGCCTCGGCACGGAAGCGCTCGAGGAAGCCGGGGTCACCGAGGTACTCGTCCTTGAGGATCTTGATCGCGACGGTGCGTCCGATCACGAGGTCGGTGGCCTGCCAGACCTCGCCCATGCCGCCGATCGCGATCCGCGACTGCAGCTCGTAACGTCCTCCGAAGGTGAGCCCTGCTGTGGGTCTCATTTATTCAGCACCGCCTCTAGTACTTGTCTCGCGATCGGGGCGGCGACGGAGTTTCCCGACCCGCTCTGACCGCGTCCACCGCCATTTTCAACGACTACCGCGACCGCGAATTGAGGATCGTTCGCCGGCGCGAACCCCGTGAACCACAGGGTGTACGGCTCGTCGTCCGCGTTCTGCGCCGTACCGGTCTTACCGCCCACCTCGACCCCGTCTATTCTTGCATTCGTCGCAACGCCCTCCTGGACACCGTCGACCATCATCTGCTTGATCGTGTCGGCGACCTGCTGGGTCATCGGCTGCGAGAACTCCTTGGGCTGGAAGCTCTCGATGGTCTGCAGGTCGGAAGTGCGGATCGAGTCGACGAGGTTGGGCGTCATGAGCTTGCCGCCGTTCGCGACGGCGGCGGACACCATGGCCATCTGCAGCGGGGTCGCGCGGTCGTCCTTCTGCCCGAAGGAGCCGAGGGCGCGCTCGGCGGCCAGCTCGTAGAGCGGGTACACGCTCTTCTCGACCGGGATCGGGATCTTCAGCTCCTGGTTGAAGCCGAACTTGTCGGCCTGGTCCTTGATGACCTGCGGCTGCAGCTGCATCCCGAGCTCGGCGAACGGGATGTTGCAGGACAGGATCTGCGCGGTGGCGATCGACACCGTCTCGCCGGGGCCGCAGGTGGTCAGCGAGTCGTTCTTCACGACGGTGGGAGAGTCGGGAAGGGGCAGGGACGCCGGGTTGGGGAGCTGGCTGTCCTTGGTGTACTTGCCGGTGCCGAAGGCGGTCGCGCTCATGACCGGCTTGAAGGTCGATCCGGGCGGGTTGAGGTTGCCGCCGATGGTCCGGTTGATGAGGGGGTCGCCCGGTGCGTCGAGCAGCTGCTGGTACGCGGCGTCGACCGCCTCGCCGTCGTGCGAGGCGAGGACGTTCGGGTCGTAGTTCGGCTTCGAGACCATCGCCAGGATGCGCCCGGTCTTGGGCTCGAGGAGCACCACCGCGCCCTGCTGGTCGCCGAGCGCGTCCCACGCGGCCTGTTGGGCGACCGGGTCGATCGTGGTCTCGACCGTGGCGCCCTGGGGGTTCTTGCCGGTGAGGATGGCGTTGATGCGGTCGAAGAACTGCGAGTTGGCGTTGCCGCTCAGCTGCTGGTTGAGCGCGCCCTCGAGCCCGGTCGCCTCCCCGTTGACCGGGAAGAAGCCGGTCACGGCGGAGTAGAGCGGGCCGTTGCTGTAGACGCGCTGCCACTTGTAGACGTCGTCCGACGGCACCGACTGGGCGACGGGCTGCCCGGCGACCAGGATCGCGCCGCGCTGGGCCGAGTAGCTGTCGTTGAGCGCGCGGGTGTTGCGCGCGTCCGACGCCAGGGTGTCGGCCTGGAAGACCTGCAGGATCGACGTCGACACCAGCAGCGCCAGGAACATGGCCAGCACCACCGTGCTGACGCGCTTGATCTCGCGGTTCATGGGCTAGCTCACCACCAGTCGGGGTTGGTTGCGGACGGTGTCGGACAGGCGCAGGAGCAGCGCCACGATGATCCAGTTCGCGACGAGGGACGAGCCTCCGGCCGCCAGGAAGGGCGTCGTCAGGCCGGTCAGCGGGATCACCCGGGTGACGCCGCCGATGACGATGAAGCACTGCAGCGCCACGGTGAACGACAGGCCGACCGCGAGCAGCTTGCCGAAGTCGTCCTGCCCGGCGAAGCCGATGCGCAGGCCGCGGGCGACGAAGACGAGGTAGAGCGCGAAGATGGCGAACAGGCCCGCGAGACCCAGCTCCTCGCCGAGGCTGGCGATGATGTAGTCGCTCTGCGAGACCGGGGTGACCCACGGCTGACCCTGGCCGAGGCCGGTGCCGATCAGGCCGCCGTGCCCGAGGCCGAACAGGCCCTGCACGAGCTGGAAACTGCCTCCATCGGCGTCGTAGACCCGCTGCGCGAACGGGTTCAGCCAGTTCTCGAAGCGGTCGTGCACGTAGACCAGCACCTGGCTGGCGACGATCGCGCCGCCCACGATGAGCAGGACGCCGAGGATCACCCAGCTGATGCGGGAGGTCGCCACGTACAGCATGACGAGGAACAGGCCGAAGATCAGCAGACCGGTGCCGAGGTCGCGCTGGAACACGATCACGGCCATCGACATCAGCCAGACGATCAGGATGGGGCCGAGGTCGCGGGCGCGCGGGAAGCGGATGCCGAGGAACTTCTTGCCGACCATCGAGAGCGAGTCGCGGGCCTGCACGAGGTAGCCGGCGAAGAAGATCGCCAGGCACAGCTTCGCGATCTCGCCCGGCTGGAAGCTGAAGGGGCCGATCCCGATCCACACGCGGGCGCCGTAGATCTCCTTGCCGATCCCGGGGAGCATCGGCAGGAGCAGCAGGAGGAGCGCCGCGAAGCCGAAGAGATAGGTGTAGCGCTGCAGGACGCGGTGGTTGCGGATGACGATGATGACGGCCAGCGCGCAGACGATCGCGATGGCGCTCCACACGATCTGCTTGACGCCGGCGCCGTCCCAGCCCTGATCGCCGTAGTGGATGTCGATGCGATAGATCTCGGCGATCCCGATGCCGGTCAGCACGGTCGCGATCGGGAGGAGGAACGGGTCGGCCTGCGGGGCGACGAAGCGCAGCGCGATGTGCATCCCGAGCACCAGGGCCGAGAGCCCGGCGCCGAGGTAGACGAGGGTGAGGTCGAGGTGCCCGAGCGCGCCGAGCTGCACGAGGATCACGGCGGCCGCGTTGATGCCGCACGCGACCAGGAGCAGGAAGAGCTCCAGGTTGCGCTGCTTGGCGGGCAGGCGCAGCCGTTTCACCGGGCCGGTGGCCGTCCCGGTTCTCTCGCGCCGCTCGCGCACCCTACTGTCCGCCGGCATCTTTCAGCTGATCCACGATCGCTCGGGCCGACGACAGGTCGTCGGCGTTGATGGTCTGCTCCACGAGCTGCTTGTCGTACGCAGGGAGGCTGTCCACCCTGATGCTCGACTCCTCGTAGACGTGCGAGAGGGGGATGGGACCGAGGTCCTGCTGCACCCCCTGGAAGACGGCGACCTTCCCGGAGGGCGACTCGCCGATGAAGAAGCGGGACTGCGTCCACTGGTACCCGATGAAGCCCGCCGCGACGATCGCGAGCACCAGGAGGACCAGCCCGATCATCCACGTCAGGCGGCGACGTCGTGCCCGGCGCTCGTCCTCCTCGATCAGCTCGTCGAGGTAGTCCTCCGACTGCGGCTCGAAGTGCGTCGGGCCGGTCGCCGGCCGGATCGGGTGGAGGCGCAGCGTCGGCAGGCGGGAGGCCCGCGCCGTCGGGCGGGGCTCCGAGCCGAACTGCAGCGGCGACGCGGCGGAGCCGACGGTGACCGGCTCCTTCACGACCTCGCCCGGCCCGACGTCCGCGATGTCGAGGATGACGGCGGTCACGTTGTCGGGGGCGCCGGCGTCGAGGCTCTGCTTGAGGAGGCGGTCGGCGACCTGGCGCGGACCGTCCTTGCTCGCGAGGGCGGCGGCGAGGTCGTCGTGCTTCACGACGCCGCTGAGGCCGTCCGAGCAGATGAGCCAGCGGTCGCCCGGCTTGGTGTCGAGGATCCAGGTGTCGATCTCGGGGGAGGCGTCGACGTCGCCGAGCACGCGCATCAGCACCGAGCGGCGCGGGTGGACCATCGCCTCCTCCTCGGTGATGCGGCCGCTGTCGACCAGTCGCTGGACGAAGGTGTGGTCGGTCGAGACCTGCTTCAGCTCGCCGTCGCGGTAGAGGTAGATGCGGGAGTCGCCGATGTGCGCGATCGCGAGCTGGTCGCCGACGCGGATCATCGCGCTGACGGTGGTGCCCATGCCGGTGAGCTCCGGGTGCTCGAACACGGTCTCGGCGAGCAGCGAGTTCGCGGCGATCAGCGCGGACTGGAGGGCGAACTCGGCCTCGCCGGCGCTCTCGTACTCACGGTCGGCCTCGCGGATGCGGTTGACCGCGATCGCGGAGGCGACGTCGCCGCCCGCGTGGCCGCCCATCCCGTCGGCGACGACGAAGAGCCCACGACCCGCATAGCCGGAGTCCTGGTTGTTGGAGCGGATCTTCCCGACATGGGAGATGGCCGCCGCCCGGTTCGCCGCCACCGCGCCTACCGCCGCAGCTCGAACGTGGTCGTCCCGATCTTGATCGGGGTGTCGAGCGGGATCTGGGTCGGGACGGTGACGCGCCGGCCGTCGAGGAACGTGCCGTTGGTCGAGTCGAGATCCTGGATCATCCACTCGTCGTTCCAGAGGAGCAGGCGGGCGTGGTGGGTGGAGGTGTAGTCGTCGCGGATGACCAGGCCCGACTCGCCGGAGCGGCCGATGGTGATCGGGTCGCGGCCGAGGGCGAGCTCGGTGCCGGCGCGCGGACCGGAGGTGATGACCAGGCGGTGCGCGGTCTGCACGCTCGCGTTGGTGCCTCCGCTCGCCGTGTTGGCGCCCGAGGGGAGGTTCGACACGGGGGCGTGCTTCATCACCGGCTCGGTGGGGCCGGCCGGGCCGGGTGCCGGAGCAGCGGGGGCGGGGGCTGCCG